>JAEWWO010000073.1 GCA_023396345.1 Bacteroidota bacterium | reverse complement strand
TGATTATGTAGGAATTGTAAGAAATGATGAGCGTTTGGAAAGAGCTATGAAAAGGCTTGATTTATATTTTGAAGAAACAAACAAATTATACATTAACACTAAAGTATCGCCACAGTTATGCGAGCTGAGAAATCTTATCAGTATTGCATTTTTAATTGTAAAAGGAGCGCAGTTCAGAAAAGAAAGCAGGGGACTGCATTTCAATACGGATTATCCTGAAAAAAGCGATATACTTCAGAACATTATTTTATAATATTTTATTGAATAATGCAGAAATTTTTATTCCATATAGGTTATGGTATACTTTATTTATTTTCATTGATACCATTTTGGTTTATGTACATCATAAGCGATGTAGTAGCTTTTTGTATGGATAAAGTTTTTCATTACAGAAGTGATGTAATTAGGGGAAATCTTAAAAAAGCATTTCCGCATTATTCCGAAAAAGAAATCAATAAAATTAAAAGAGATTTTTATCAAAGATTTTGCGATAATTTTTTAGAAACAATCAAGTTGCTTTCTATTTCAAAATCGGAGCTCAACAAGAGATTCGTAACTGATTCTGCCTTACTTCACAAATTATACAAAGAAGAAAATAATAATGTATCCTTAGTGCTGGGACATTTTTTTAACTGGGAAATGGCAAATCCTGCCATTGCTTTAAAAAATCCTTTTGAACAACTCATTGTTTATAAGAAAGTAAAGAATACATTTTTTGAAAAAATAATGATTAAAATAAGAGAGGGTTTTAATACAAAAATGATAGCGTCATCCGAATTCAGTATACACATAAGAAAATACGTAAATACGAGGCATTCCCTGGTTTTATTGGCTGATCAGAATCCGTCTTATGATTCAGTAACCAGATCCTTTTGGACTACGTTCTTCGGGTATTTAGTACCTTTTGTGAAAGGACCGGAAAAAACTGCAATAATTAATAATAATACAGTTGTATTTAGTAAAGTATTTAGAACGAAGAGAGGGTATTACAGAAACGAACTGATATTGTTGACCAATGAAGCTGCTAATACAAAAAGAGGTCAGATTACAAAACAAATAGTCTCTTTGCTGGAAGAAAATATTAAGGACGATCCTGCCAATTATCTGTGGAGTCACAAAAGATTCAAACATGAGTACAAAGAGCAGTTTAAAAAGAATCTGATTGAATAAGATAGGGATGTGCAGTTTGTTTAAATGTGTATTTGTGTAGATGTTGATTTGTTAATTTGAAACTGAAGTTCATCATTCATCATTCATAATTTATAATTAATATTTGTTCCTTGTTAATTGTTCCTTGTTCATTAAAAAGAATTAGTCTTGCTTCAATATTTTTATTTATTTTGCATTAATTATTATAAAATACTAATATAAAATTTCTGATGAAGAAAAAAGTAGCATTGGTTACCGGAGGTTTTAGCGGTGAAGCTGTTGTAAGTTATAAAAGCGCTAAGAATATAGAAAGTTTGATTGATAAAGAAAAGTTTGACGTACACGTAATTGATATTTGTGATGAAGGATGGATGTATACAGAAGGCGAAGAAAGAAAACAGGTAGATAAAAATGATTTTTCTATTCAGCTAAACGGAGAAAAAATAAACTTCGATGCTGCACTTATGTGCATTCACGGCGCTCCCGGTGAAGATGGAAAATTGCCCGGTTACTTTGATTTAATAGGGTTACCCTATACATCCTGTGATGCAGCAATTGGTGCTATTACTTTCAATAAAAGATTTACAGTAGCGTTAGCATCTATTAATGGTATCACTGTTGCCAATTCTGTATTAGTAATTAAAGGAACAGATTATCATTTCGATAAAATTAAAAATTTAAACTTTCCGGTATTTGTAAAACCTAATAACGGTGGATCAAGTGTAGCTACATCTAAGGTAGTAAAGTATGATGAAGCATTGTTGAAAGAGGCTATAGATAAAGCTTTTGAAGCAGATAAACAAGTATTGGTTGAAGAATTCATTAAAGGCAGAGAACTTACTGTGGGTGTATATAAATTACATGGCGAAACTGTTGTGCTTCCTATGTCTGAAGTAGTAATGAATACAAATGCAGACCATGAATTTTTTGATTTTGAAGCAAAATACAGTGGGAAAACTACGGAGATAACTCCTGCTGATGTAGATGACGAAATAAAATCAAAAATTAATTCAGCTGCCGAAATATTGTATGATTCTTTGAATTGTAAGGGTATCGTGCGCATAGATTTTATTTATGATACAGATAAGAAAATACCTTATATGCTGGAGATAAACACCATTCCCGGACAAACAGATGCGAGCTTTATTCCGCAGCAAATGCGTGCAGCAGGTAAAGATCTAGGAGCAGTATATACTGAATTTTTGAATGAAGCTATCGTTTCAAAAAAGTAATTAATTTATAATTAGTAAAGTGTCAAATTTTATAACAAGAAAATCGTTCTTTTTTAATCTTACAATAGCTATTGTAGTAGCTGTTGTTGCTGTAATGATTGCATTTTTCTCTCTGGACCAGTTAACCAAACATGGTCAGGAAATAAAAGTGCCTGATGTGTCGGGTATGAAATTCGATAAAGCTATTCAGGTATTGGAGAGTGCAGGTCTACAGGCATTTGTACAGGATTCTGTTTATTACGATAGTTTACCACCCTTGTCTGTAATAGCTCAAACACCTTCTTCACAAATTAAAGGGGTAAAGCCCGGAAGAATGGTATACCTTACTATCAACAGAGCAAAAGCGCCGATGGTAGAAATGCCCGATTTGCGTGGCTTTTCACACACAAGTGCTCAGTTTCTGCTTAGAAGTTTCGGATTAAAAGAAGGTTCAGTAAGATATATACCCGATTTGGGAAAAGATGTGGTTAAAGAACAACGTTTAGACAGTCTTACAGAAGTTCGTCCGGGTAGCAGAGTGCCTCAGGGTACTGTTATTCATCTTTCATTGGGCGATGGTAAAGGAAGCCCAACCATGCAGGTGCCGAATCTGGAAGGAATGACATTTGCTGAGGCTAAACAATATCTCCTATCCATGAATTTAAAAGTGGGAGATGTGTATTTAGACCCGGGATTAACAGATACTTTAGCAGGCGTGGTTTACCGTCAGGATCCTGAGCGACAGATGAGAGACGAAATTAAAAAAGGAACACGCTATACACGTGTAAAATATGGCTATCCGATTAATATGTGGCTGAAACCGGCATCTGCTCCCTCTGTAGATAATATCATTCATGATATTCCCGAAATCCCTGAGGAACAACAAAATTAATTAACCATATAAATATTATGCAACAAATTACCACACAGGAAGTTAAAGACAGATTGAATAATGGAGAAGAACTTCATCTTTTAGATGTAAGAGAAACGGATGAAAGAGCAGAAGCTAATATTGGCGGCAGACATTTGCCTTTGGGAGATATCAGAAATATGGAAATCTCTTCTGTTGAAGATTGGAAAGATGAAGAGGTGATAGTGTATTGCAGAAGCGGAAACAGAAGTGCCTATGCCTGCATGTTTTTAGAACAACAAGGATTTACTGATGTAAAAAATCTTACAGGCGGTATGCTGGAATGGAATAAATAAAAAGAGTAATATACACATAAATAAAGGCGGTGAAATTTTCACCGCCTTTATTTATGTCTCTTATAATTTTACCTAAGGATTAATTACCTGCCGGAGTTGCTGCTGGTTCGTCTACTTTAATACCCAGTTCTTTTGCAACAGGGATAATAAGATTTACCAAGCCTGTTTGATCGGCTAGTTGGTCAAAAACTTCCGGACGGAAAACAATAGTTACTCCCTGTGCTTTCTGTACTTTCAATAAAGCTTTTTGTACTTTTTCAGCTAAAGGTTCTGAAAGTTGCATGTACTTCATTTGGCTATTTTGCTGAGCTATTTGCTGCCAGTAGAGTAATTGAGTTGCCAGTTCTCTTCTATTTTTATCATCTAAATCCAGAATAGCTTTTGGTTTTTTAGCAATAGAGTCTTGTCTGTAAGTTTGTTGAGCCTGCTCATACTTTAGCTGCAATTCGTCATAAGCTTTTCCTAAAGAATCTCTTTGGTAAACTTCTAATTGTTGTTGAACTTGCTGATGTTCCGGCAGAGCTTGAATTACTTCTTCTGAGCTGAAAACACCAATTTTTTGTGCCTGCACTTGAGTGGTCATTGCCATCATTCCAAAAGCAGCAGCCAACGTAAACACTAATTTTTTCATTTGCTTATATTTTCTTTTTTTAATTTCAAATGGAATCCACACTTTTAAAATAATAAATAGTAAGAACTCATTTGTTGTTTTTGAAGATTTATTTTAATATTTAATCTATAATTTTTGCAAATATGGCGGATTTTATCCTATTTACCTAAATTATTTAATACCCATTGCCATTAATACTTCCTCGCTTTTGTTTAATTTGGGATCGGTATAAAATACAGCCGTGCCTTCACTTTTATCCCACACTATATCCCAACCTCTTGATACTGCGAGTGTTTGCACAGTATTAAACAATTTATCTTGTATTGGACGCATCAAATTAGCCTTTTGTTTAAAGAGATCGCCCTCAAAACCAAAATATTTTTTTTGAAGATCTCTTAGCTCCAGCGTATAATTATTTACCTGTAAGGCTCTTTTCTCTTTCAGTTCATCGGTAAGCATAAATTGTTCTGCTTCAAAATCTCGTCTTAGAGAGTCGAGAAATAATTGTTTTTCATCTATTTCTTTCTGCCAGTTTTTAGCAATACTGTCAAGCGCGTAATTGGCTTCCAGATATTCAGGCATTCTGCTGAGAATATATTTTACATCTATTACGGCATAGCGCTGGCTGTAGCCCGCAATCGCAATTACGGATAAGAAAAATAGCAGAAAAAGTTTCTTTAAATGAGGCAATGTAAACAGGATTTTATTAAAATTAATCAGGCTGCATACCCATCATAAAGGTGAATCTGCCTGCACCTTTTAAGCCACCGCCCGGAGTAATTCTGTCTAAACCAATACCATAGTCAAATCCGAGCAAGCCAAACATAGGCAGGAAGAATCTGGCACCCAAACCTACAGCTCTACGTAATTTAAACGGATTATATTCCTGGAAATTGTACCATCCGTTGGCAGCTTCAAAAAATGCCAGACCATAGATAGTACTGCTTTGAGCCAGAGTTAAAGGATAACGAAGCTCTGCCGTATATTTATTAAATATAGTAAAGTACTGATTTGCCATATTCTGGTCGGGGTTAAAGCGCGGATTAGAAGATTCGTAAACCGGATAACCTCTGTGCGATATGATATCGTATCCGAAGAATTGATAGGTATTACTCATACCCGCATCTCCCAGCTGGAAGCGTTCAAATGGAGAAACCGGCATATTAGCGTTATAATTGGTGATATAACCCAGTTTTACAGAAGCTCTGAAAAC
>JAEWWO010000049.1 GCA_023396345.1 Bacteroidota bacterium | reverse complement strand
CCTGCGAACACATAGTTCCATTCGGGTAAAAATCTTCCTACCTGAAATAAAGAACACACAAAGGCAAATGCAGCAAAAATAGCCACGCCCGCAAGGTTGGGGGTTACATTCGCATGTTTTTTTCTGCCGGTAGGTTTGTCTAAAAGTCTTTTTCGTTTGGTTACGTAAATTACACTGGGGATAGACTGCCAGACTATAAAAAGTGCAGTCAGAAAAACTGCAACATATATAAAAAATATTCTGCTTTCAGAATTAAAGAAGTCTTGCATATCTTGATTCGAACGTATTTTATTGCAATAAAAACTCATCAAAAGTACAAAGAATTATAGGAAAGGGAAAAATATTTATTTAACTAATATCATTTAATAGGTAATACGTTTCTTTTTTATTTCAGATTGCACCTTAATTAAATTATTTTTGCCGATAATTATTTTAATTAAAAATGCAAGATTATAAAAGAATACTCGTTACAGCGGCTTTACCATATGCCAACGGCCCCATTCATATAGGACATCTGGCGGGTTGCTACATACCTGCAGATATTTACGTAAGATTTCAAAGAGCTAACAAAAGAGATATAAAATTTGTTGGAGGTAGCGATGAACATGGTGTACCCATTACCATTCGTGCTATGAAGGAAGGAGTTACTCCGCAGCAGATTGTAGATAAATATCATGCGCAGATAAAAGAAAGTTTTGCGCAAATGGGTATTTCTTTTGATATATACTCCAGAACTTCTAATGCCGTACATCATCAAACCGCTTCAGATTTTTTTAAAGTCTTGTATGATAAAGGATTGTTTGAGGAGAGAGAATCAGAACAGTACTACGATGAAAAATCCAATATGTTTCTTGCTGACAGATACATTACCGGAACCTGTCCGGTTTGTTCCAATGAAAATGCCTATGGAGATCAGTGCGAGAAATGCGGAAGTTCTTTATCTCCGGAGCAATTAATCAATCCCAAAAGTACTTTAAGTGATGCAGTGCCTGTAAAAAAGAAAACAAAGCACTGGTATTTTCCTCTTCAAAATTACGAAGAATGTCTTAAACAGTGGATCCTGGAAGGACATAAGGAATGGAAAAATAATGTGTATGGACAATGTAAAAGTTGGTTAGATAATGGATTGCATCCAAGGGCAATGACGCGCGACAGCAACTGGGGCATTAAAGTGCCGCTGCCTGATGCTGAAGGAAAGGTGCTGTATGTGTGGTTTGATGCGCCTATTGGTTATATTTCTGCCACGAAAGAATTAACGGAAAACTGGAAAGATTACTGGTGCAGGGAAGATACAAAACTGGTGCATTTTATCGGAAAAGATAATATTGTATTTCACTGCATTATATTTCCGGCTATGCTAAAAGCGCATGGTGACTTTGTCTTGCCGGATAACGTACCTGCAAATGAGTTTTTAAATATTGAAGGAGATAAAGTATCTACCAGTAGAAACTGGGCTGTATGGGTACATGAATATCTGAAAGATTTTCCCGGATGTGAAGATGTGCTCAGATATGTGTTGTGTGCCAATGCACCTGAAAATAAAGACAACGACTTTACCTGGAAAGATTTTCAGGATAGAAATAATAGCGAGTTAGTAAGTATTTTCGGCAATTTTGTAAACAGAACATTTGTGTTGATGCACAAATTGTGTAATGGTAAAGTTCCGCCTTTACATACTGACCTTTTAGATGGAGTAGATCATCAACTTTCTGAAGATATTAAATTATCAAAAAAACGTGTAGAAGATGCTATAGAGACTTATCATTTCAGAGATGCCTTATTCGAAGTGATAGACCTTGCTCGCAAAGGCAATAAATATATGCAGGAGAAAGAGCCGTGGATTTTAGCAAAAAATATTGCAGAAAAACCGGAGAATCAAAAAATAATAGACAATTGTCTGCATATGTGTTTGCAATTAACAGCTAATCTTTCCATACTAATTAATCCTTTTTTACCAAATACCGCACATAAAATGATACATATGATGAAGGTGGTAGAAAGAATGTTAGAATGGGAAAATGCCGGAAGAATAGATTTATTAAAAACGGGCTATTCATTACGTGCACCGGAATTGCTATTCAGAAAAATTGAAGATGCTGAAATAAAGGAGCAGATAGAAAAGTTGCAATGCGGCGCACACAATCAAAATGCAGAAAATATTAATAAAGCAAAACCCGAAAACAATTTAGAGAGTATTGCTTTGAAACCGGAAATAGTTTATGACGATTTTTCAAAAATTGACTTAAGAACCGGAACTATTCTTTCTGCCGAAAAAGTAGAGAAGGCCGATAAGCTACTGAAGCTTCAAATAGACTTAGGTTTTGAAGAAAGAACAATTGTATCGGGCATTGCACAATATTTTCAGCCACAAGAAATTGTAGGTAAGCAAGTTGTAGTAGTGGCTAATCTTGCACCACGAAAAATGCGCGGCATAGAAAGCAACGGTATGATTTTAATGGCTCAAAATAACACCGGAAAGCTAATATTTATTAATCAGGATTCAGAAACAGAAAACGGAAGCAGTATTAGTTAAGCGAGGTTTTTCTTTTTCATGTAAGTAAATTACTATATCGTATTTTTTAGTTTAACGCTTTACTTTGCAATAAAAGTAAAGCGTTTTTATTTCAGTTATTCAATGTAAAATTCTTGTTATTTAAACGGGATTAAACTGTCTTTAATTTATCGTCAGACTTAAAAGAAAGTGAATGATTTATTAAATAACAGAGAATGTTACTTCTTAAAAATTCTAAGATAGAATATTTTGAAATTTATCTAAATAAATCATATTTATTTTTAATTTTTTATAATTTCTAATATAAAGTGCAACATAGTTTCTTATATTTATTTTAATAATTTATTTTTATTTTTAAATTTTAAACTATTGAATATAAGTATTATAAATCCTGTATTTTGATATGCAAACGTTTGTAATTTGTTTTATCGTAAAATTTTTATAAAAAGTTAAAGTTAATAATTAATTAATACCCTATATTTGCCGCCGGAAGGCCATAATTGTGTTTTTATTAGATATAATTGAACAGTTTTTGGCATTCTTTGATTAATAAATAATATTTTTCACAAACAATTCAACAATGAGTAAAATCTACAGAGGGCTGTTTCTATTCCTTTTTGTTTTCATTACAGGATTAGCAATGGCACAAGAAACAAAAGAAGTAACCGGAACGGTTACAGATGCAGATGGAGCACCCGTTGCAGGTGCAACTGTACGAGTAGTAGGCGGTAGAGCCGGAACTGCCACTAATGCAGAAGGAGAATTTAAATTTACAGTCCTGAACAATATTCAGGCGGTTACAGTAAATGCAATTGGTTATCAGGAGCAGACTGTATCGTTAACAGGAGGTCCTTTATTGGTAGCTTTATTAAGAAGTGAAGGCGCAACGGAGGCTGGCGATGAAGTGGTTGTTGTGGGTTATGGTACTCAAACAAAAAAAGAGATTACAAGTGCCGTTACAACTATTAGTGCGAGTGCTATTTCAAACCAGCAGGTTACTTCGGTAGGGCAGGCTCTTCAAGGATTAGCTCCAGGTGTCGTTGTTGTAAATGCAACCGGACAGCCAGGAGAAAATCCTCAAATACGTATTAGAGGTATAGGCTCAATTAATGCAAGTGCATCTCCTTTAATAGTTGTAGATGGTATACCCTACTATGGAGCATTTAACTCCATAAATCAAAATGACGTTGAATCTATGAGCGTTTTGAAGGATGCGGCAGCGACAGCATTATATGGTTCCAGGGCAGCGAACGGTGTAATTTTAATTACTACGAAGAAGGGTAGAACAGCAGTTCCGCTAATAGAGGCTTATGCTTCTACGGGATGGTCGTCAAGAGCGGTTAAAGAATATGAGTTCTTGTCAATTAAAGATTATTTAGAATTGGCGTGGGAGGCTCAAAGAAATACTGCTATTGATAATAAAATTGCAAATCCTGAACAATATGCCACCAATAATCTCATCAGCGGTACTAATGGACTACGATATAATCCTTATAATGTTGCAAATCCCATAGGTACGGATGGAAAGTTAGTTGCCGGAGCACAAGAATTATGGAACACAAATTGGACAGAAGCTTTGACAAATGACCCTGCCAGAAGAAATAACGTTGGTATTATTGTATCAGGAGCTTCTGAAAATATACGGTATTTTCTATCTACTGATTATTTGAAGCAGGAGGGTTATGTTATAAATTCAAATTTTGAAAGAATAACGACTAGATTCAATGGAGACGCAGATTTAAAATCTTGGTGGAAATTAGGACTTAACATGGCTGTTACTTCTTCTTCTCAAAATTATCCTACACAATCAGGTAGTGCATTTTCAAGTGCTGTAGGTTGGGGAAGAATAATTTCATCTATATATCCGTTATACATGCGTAATGATCAAGGCGCTATAATTCCTGATGCTAATGGACAACCCCAATACGATTATGGGTTTCCTATAACAGGAAGAACTGTGAATGCTAATAGACCTGTTGCATCCGGATCGAATGCTGTCGGTCAAAGAATTTTGGATAAAGATATTATAGAAAGATTACAGGCTTCTATTAATACATACAGCGAGCTAAGGTTTACAGATTATTTAAATTTCCGGACTCAATTCGGAATTGACAGATTTGTTTATACAAATTCTGAATATGGTAATCCTTTGTTTGGAGATGCAAAAGCTGCTGGAGGAAGATATGGTAAGACGAGAAATCTTACTGGCTCGTATACATGGACTAATATGTTGAATTTCAATAAAACATTTAATCTACATACTTTAGGAGCACAAGCTATTTATGAATCTTTTAGCTATAATCAAAGCAATTTATATGCACAAAAAGCTGGATTTCCTGTTCCTAATTTGTATGACTTAGCAGCAGGCGCTAATTACGAAGATGCTACATCGCCGACTTATGATGAAAGGCTTCTTAGTTATTTAGGTCGTGTTACGTATAATTATACATCTAAGTATTTCTTAGAAGCTTCATTAAGAAGAGATGGATCTACTAGGTTTTCTCCAGAAAGAAGATGGGGAACTTTCTTCTCTGTAAGTGCTGCTTGGGATATAGCTGCAGAGAATTTTATGCAAAATGTTACTTGGCTTGATTTATTGAAATTAAGAGCATCATACGGAGAAGTAGGTAATAATGCTTTATTGTCTGGAACTAATCCTTCTTATTTCCCTTATTTAAGTACTTATGAGACAGGATATAATGATGGAACATTTCCGGGTGTTTATATTCCAAACTTTGCAGACCCCAATATTACATGGGAGAAATTAGGTACTTATAATATAGGTTTAGATTTCGCATTTTTAAACAATAGAATTTCAGGATCTATAGATTATTTTAATAAAAATACTTTTGATTTGTTGGGCAATATAGTTCTGGCACCGTCAACAGGTATTACCGGAATTTCTTCAAATATCGGGAGTCTAAGAAACTCTGGCGTAGAGCTTTCTTTACTAACAAAAAATATTGTAAAATCTGACTTTTATTGGGAAACAAATTTCAATTTTGGGACGCTAAAAAATAGAATTACAGAACAAAGTCAAGAAAGTGTAATAGTTGGTAGCTTTAGAAGAGCCGTAGGATTGCCAATGTACAATTTTTATATAGCAGAGTGGGCAGGTGTAAATCCTGATAATGGGTTACCACAATGGTACGCTGATGAAAAAGATGCTGATGGAAAAGTTACAGGTAAAAAAATAGTGAATACCTATGCTGCAGCAACGAGATATGATATGGGTTCTGCATTACCAACAATAACAGGTGGTTTGCAAAATAGTATGAGATACAAAGATATTGATTTCTCTTTCTTGATTAATTTTGCTTTAGGCGGTCAAATATTAGATGCAGACTATATTGGATTGATGAGTAGAGCACCTTCATCCGGATATCAATTAAGTATAGACATGTTAAATAGATGGCAGAAACCAGGAGATATTACTGATGTTCCAAGAGTGCATACGCGACAAACAGACTATGGCAATCCATCCACAAGACATCTTGTAAGCGGAGATTATGCACGTTTAAGAAATATAACATTAGGATATACGATTCCTGTACAACGTCTAATTAGTAATGACATCATTAAGCAATGTAGAATATTTTTACAGGCAGACAATATGTTGACCTGGAAGAAAGCGCCCTTTAGCGGTTTAGATCCTGAAGTTTCTATTAATGGATTAACCGATGCAAGGTCAACACCTTTTAAAACATTGACACTTGGTTTGAATGTTAGATTTTAATTAGTTAAATAAGAAAATAATAGTTTCTTTTTAGAAAATAAAATAGAAAATAAATGAGAAATAATTTTTTAAAAATAGTTTTCAACTCTTCATTAGTAATTTTATTAGTTGGAGGAATAGGTTGTAAGAAAGAATTTTTAAACGATCCGAAACCTGCATCCGGCTTATCAGAGCTAGACGTTTATAATTCTCCTGAAGGAGTTAGATCGTATTTTAATGGAATATACAGATATATGCGTATGCAATATGGAGGAGCTGGTACGCAGGGCGGTTCAACAGACGCTTGGGGTATCACTTCTGTACAATTAGCAAGAGTAGTTAAAGGATATGATATAATGCTTCCTAGAAGTAGTTGGTATTATTTTGATTATCAAATAGATAATAGAGAACCAACATATAGAAGAGTAACATTTACTTGGAGATTTTTTTATGAAATTATTAACCAAGTTAATAATTTAATATCAGGAGTAGAAAAAAGCACTACACTTTCCGATGCTCAGAAAAAAGTATTTATAGCAGAGGGAAAAGCATTAAGAGCAATTTGCCATTTTGAAATTTATAGGGATTATTGTCATGCTTATTCTGAAAATCCAAATGGTAAAGGTATTCCTTATTATTTGATTCCATCTGATGCCTCAACAGAAGGAAACCCTAGGGGAACCGTTACAGAGACATTTACAGCTATTCTAAAAGATCTTACCGAAGCCCTTCCTGATATTTCAACTACTCGACAAATGAAAGATGTTGTAAATAAGTCTGTTGTATTAGGTTATTTAGCACGTGTATATTTGGAAAAAGCTGATTATGCTAATGCTGCAAAATTTGCTATTGACGCACAAGCAGGATATACATTGGATAGAAATGTATACAATGCACCTTTTAACAATATTGAACAGTCTGATGTAATGTGGGGATTTCCTCAATCTTCAGATCAGACTATATATTATGGCACAGTTTCATCTTTTTACGGTGGGCAGGGCAATGGATATGATAATTTTTACATTGATACTCTTTTCGTTCATAAGTTCTCACCAACAGATATCCGCTCTCAAAATTTTTATGAGACTGGTGAGGTAAATAGCTCAGGGGCAAGATTATTGTCTTACTATAAAACAAATAAATTTGGAGACGATATCAATTTTTCTGATCATCTGATTTCTATGCGTATGCCTGAAATGATTTTAATAGAAGCGGAAGCAAAAATAAGATTAAATGATGCTACGGGACATGATGTATTATTTAAACTACAATCTAATCGTGATCCTGTTGCTGTTAAATCTTCAAATACAGGCAATGCTCTGATTAATGAATTATTACTGGAAAGAAGAAAAGAACTATATGGTGAATTTGGCGTTTCTTTTCTAGATGTAAAAAGATTAGGATTGCCGTATACTCGTGATGCGGGACATCCTGCGCCTAACAATCTCAATTTAGCAGCAAATAGCCCACGGTTAACATTGAAAATTCCGCAGGTCGAATTTGATGCTAACAAGGCATTGGATCCGTCAACGGATCAAAATCCATAATTAGGATAAAAAAAGAATTAGTTATCATTAAAAATATAGAGGCTGTCAAAAAACTTTCAGACAGCCTCTTTTGTGTGCGTTGAGCCTTTTTCTTTACACAAATATAATCTTACAAAAGCCCAATCAACCGGATTGGGCGTTATATTTGCCGCTCTTAAACATAGCTAATGATTTTGTCAAGACAATTTGTAACCTCTCTTTTTACCATCGCTCTTTTGCTGTTATCAACTGCCTTTATTACTCGTGCGCAGCAAACAACTTACCTGATTTCTGTACACGATTCCACATCGCTTGAGCCATTAGCGGCGGCTACATTTATTATCCAGAAAGACGGAAAAACAATCCACACCGGAAAGGCCGATGAGCAGGGCAGATTTACATTGCCATTTACAGAATCTGATGCGGCAATTGCGGTTAGTTATGTGGGCTACAACACCAAAGAATTGCTTATTTCCCAAATATTGCAAAACGATGGTAAAGTGTATTTATCGCCTTCCTTTTCTCTGGAAACAGTGGTAGTGCAATCGAGACGACAGCCCGTAGCTTTTAAGGTTGACCGCCAAAGCTATGCTGCATCAGAGTTTGGCGCTGCTGCTACCGGAAATGCAATTGACATTATCAAAAATCTTCCTTCCGTTTCTGTAGATGCGCAGGGTAATGTAAGCTTCAGAGGAAGCAGTAGTTTTCTGCTGCTTATAAACGGTAAACCTTCGCAGGCTGACCCTTCTACCCTGCTGAGTCAGATTGCTGCTTCTTCTGTAGAAAATATTGAAGTGATTACAAGTCCGTCAGCCGCTTATGATGCAGATGGTAAAAGCGGAGTTATCAATATAATCACCAAAGGTAATGTAGAAGATGGCTGGACTATGCAGGCAAATGTAATGGCAGGAGCTCCGCCGGTAACGGATTTTGATAATATACGCAATCCACAACGATATGGGGTTAATTTATCTGTAGGCTACAGAAAAGATAAATGGGATATTAGTGGTGGTGTAAATTATCTGAGAAACGACATAACCGGTTACAGAGAAGGAGATGTTTTCACTATAGATAATAACATTAAAACATCTTTTCCTTCTACAGGAGAAAGAAGTTTTAAGCGATACAACGGAGCTGCCCGCTTATCGGTGAATTATGATGCAAATGAAAAAAATAAATTAGGTCTGGGTTTGTATATCGGAAAGAAATATCAGTCAAGAGATGCCTTACTGATTTATAATATTTCTGAAATAAATATGACCACCAACGATACTTTCAGAAGATTTAATTATTACAATCCTAATATCCAGGAAAAGCAGGGTGTATTTAGTCTCGCCAATTTCGACTATGAACATCTCTTTAGTGAGAGTTCTAAAATTGTATTTTCATTGCTTTACGAAGGAGCTGATTTGTCGGGCAATATTTATAGTCCCGATTTACATTATCCTAATATTCAGGATACATTACAGTATACTTTTAATACCAATACCAATCCCTTGCATGCGTATCGTTTTAAAACCGATTATTCCAAAACGTTCAATGCTGTAACACTTCAAACGGGCTATCAGTTCCGGTACGATACACAGGATGGGAATTTTCTTTATTATACAAAAGAATTAGGAACCGACAGGTTTATTACAGACCCTGAATTTACCAGCCGTGTTCTAGTAAAAAATCATATTCATGCGGGTTATGTGCAGGCAAGCGGTAAAGTAAACAATCTGAATTATACAGCGGGAGCGAGACTGGAATCCACTGACCGTTCTTTATTGTTCTCCAGAAATAATGAAGAAGATAAATTAAGCTTTGTAAACTTTTTTCCTTCGGCACAACTTCGTTATTCAAAAGATAAAAGTAATTTCAAGCTTGGATACAGCAGAAGAATCAGGAGAACTAACAACTTTGAATTAAATCCGCTACCCGAAAGAGAGCACTCCGAAACTTTAGAACAGGGCGATCCGTATTTGCTTCCTGAATTAATAGGGATGTATGAACTTGGTTGGGAAAAAACACTGAAGGGAGGTAATCTTTTTGTAACGCTTTATCATCAGCATATAAAAAATCCTATTCAGCGCGTGAACAAAGTGTACAACGATACAATTTTAAACAGAGTATTTACCAATGCGGGCGTGGCTTTGCAAACCGGACTGGAAGCAAATTTGAATAAAAAAATTACTCCTTGGTGGCAAATGATATTGGGTGGTAATGTTTATCATTTTGATACTGAAGGAGAAATTTTTAATGGCACAATCCCTGTGAAAAACAGCAGCTGGGTATACACTATTAATACCACGCAGACATTTACTTTTCCCCGCAACTGGTCTACACAGTTAAGCGTTAACTATATTTCAGAAAGAGTTACGGCGCAGGGAGAAGACAGCCGGTTTTTAACGCCAAATCTGATAGTAAAGAAAGTTTCGGAAGATGGAAGATGGAATTTTCAATTGTCGTGGTTAAATATAGATATGGGTATGCAGCAATCTAACCGACAAAGAATCACAACTTACGGAACAAATTTTTACACCACAACCAATTATATTTATGAGCCGGATCAATTCCAGCTTTCTGTAGGATATTCATTAAACAAAAGAAACAGAAAAATCAGGTTGCCCGAAAGTGAGATCGGAGAAAAAGAGTTTTAAGCCAAATCTTTTTTCATAACCATAAACTGTAATGGCTGTAAGTGTTTGCCGCTAACGCCGTCTTCTTCAAACGGAATGCGTTCGCCGGTATCAGCGTAACCGATGCGTTTGTAAAAATCAATCAATTCTTTTCTTACATCAATCACTGTCATGTAGCAGCAGGTACAATTGTTTACATCGGCAAGCTCTTCAGATGCGTGCAATAATTTTTTACCAATGCCCGAATTTTGCAAAGATGGCTCTACACTCAACATGCCTACATACATTCCTTTATCTTTTACCTGTGCGTTTATACAGCCGATGATTTTGTCATCATCTTTATAAACAAGAAAATAGCTTCTGTCTCTGTCAATCAGTTCCTGTACCTCTTCCGGAACGGTACGCTGATTTCCTGCAATGATGTCAGACTCTGTGGTCCAGCCTTTCTTAGCTTCTTCTCCGCGGTAAGCTTTGTTAAGCAGATACGTAATCTCGGCAGCATCTTCAAGTTCTGCTATCTTTATTTTATCTTCAGAAAAAATAGGCATTAATAAATTGCAATATTAAAGTGATAGAATATTTTAAAAGAGAATGCCATTCTGAATAAAGAGATTCTTCACTTCGTCCAGAATGACAATATTAAAAACTGATGAAACAGTTATATTAGCTGAGTTTGCTCAAAGCATCTTTTACTCTTGTCCAAGCTTTCTCAATGTTTTCGATGCTGTTGGCAAAAGAAAAACGCACGCAGTTTGGCTCACCAAAAGCTGCACCCATTACAGAAGATACATGAGCTGTATTTAGAATATACATACATAAATCAGCCGAATCTTTTATTACATTTCCGTCAGGATCTTTTTTGCCGTAATAAGCACTCAGGTCGGGGAAAATATAAAAAGCTCCGTCCGGCTCGGCACATTTCAAGCCTTCAATATCTGCTACCAGCTCCAAAGTTCTTTTCTTTCTTTCAGTAAATTTTTTACTCATTTCCATTGTTGGAGCAAGGTCTTCGGTCAATCCTGCGATAGATGCTTTTTGAGCTATTGAACAAGTACCGCTGGTAAATTGTCCCTGCAATTTTTCCATTGCTTTGGCAATTTCAGGAATTGAAGCCGTATAGCCAATACGCCATCCGGTCATAGCAAACCCTTTACTCATACCATTTACAATAATTACCTGATCTCTGATTTCGTCAAACTGTGCAATGCTTTCGTGATCTCCAACATAGTTGATGTATTCATAAATCTCATCAGAAATGATAGCTATATTTTTATGTTTCTTAAAAACTTCAGCCAATGCAGCCAGTTCTTCTTTACTGTATACAGATCCTGACGGATTGCACGGAGAAGAGAATAAAAATGCTTTTGTTTTTGGTGTAATGGCGGCTTCCAGTTGCTCCGCTGTAATTTTAAACTTGGCTTCAGGCGTAGTTCTTATTTCTACCACTTTTCCTCTGGCAATTTTTACCAGTTCAGAATACGTAACCCAGTAAGGAGTAGGAATAATTACTTCCTCATCATCATCAACCAAAGCAAGTATTACATTAGCCAGACTTTGCTTAGCGCCTGTAGATACTACAATATTTTCAGGTTTATAATCAAGATTGTTGTCTCTCTTTAATTTAGTACAAACTGCTTCGCGCAAATCCAAAAAACCGGGAACGGGCATATAATGACTCCAGTTATCATCAATTGCTTTTTTGCCTGCCTGTTTTATATGGTCCGGTGTATCAAAGTCCGGCTCGCCCAGACTTAAGTCTATAACATCGTGGCCCTGAGCGCGCAGCTCTCTTCCGAGTTTGGCCATTTTTAAAGTTTCAGGTTCTGCAAACCTGTTTAAAATAGAAGATAATTGCATGTGACTATAGTTTTATAAGTGGATAATAGTTTTTAAAAATTTGTATTCGGTACACTGTCTACTTTTACTTTTAAAGCATAAGCAGAACCTTCCGCTCCGCCGGTAAAACCTTCCAGATACATTGTGTAATAAACATTTTGACTAAAAGGACGAAGGGTTGTCTGAAATAATTCTGCGGTATCTACCGTAGCCAGATTACGAAAACGGAAAGTGTAATTTCCTCTTTCAAGTTTTTGATATGTGGCATAATTGGAATAAACACTCACATCGTTAAAGCTTCTTTGTCGGAATATACTCAAAGGTTTTGGTTCAAAAATGTTACTTATTCCTACTTGTTTCCAGGGTTCTATAAACAGCATGGGAGC
This sequence comes from Bacteroidota bacterium, assembly GCA_023396345.1. Taxonomy (GTDB): domain Bacteria; phylum Bacteroidota; class Bacteroidia; order Chitinophagales; family Chitinophagaceae; genus Haoranjiania. The sequence goes on along the minus strand of JAEWWO010000049.1, from coordinate 6,983 downwards.
ATCGGGTGAATAATGCATAAAGCGAATGTAGAACGAATCGCGTATAGGATTCCGATTGTCATCAGTAATCACCGATAATTTAAAATTATTAATATTATTGGCTCTGCTGCTGCTGTCCGGAAAAATAAAAAATGAATATCTTGTGCGCGATTGTATTACCTGTCTTGCCGATAAGGAATTGTTGTTTAGAGAGCTGGTTATACTTATGTCGTAAAATCCCGGAAACGCATATCCGTAAGGTGTAACGCTGTCGTACGGTATGTTTGATGCCAGTACATCTTCATTACCCGAGAAAGTAAAACTTCTTTCAGGAACAAGATTCAGCACACGCAAACGTGCAGGCTCCGGAACAGAATTATCTTCTTTAACAAGACAACCGGTGGTGCTCAGCAAAAGTATCGAAAGAAAAGCCAATATGGTTAGATGAATACGCATGTAAAAAACTTGGAAGTCAAAGATACATAATCTGAACTTTGTGCAAACTTTTCCTCTAAAAAGAATAGTAAAAATTCTGCATTTATTACCTTAGCACTTCGCAAAGCTCAAATATAGTTAATATGAACATTCAGCAATTAGAAAAAGAAATTATTGCAAAGCAAAGCTACCTCTGCGTAGGATTGGATACAGACATCACCAAACTGCCGGCCGGACTTCCTAAAATCAAACAAGGAGTGATAGATTTTAATAAAGCGATTATTGATGCCACCAAAGAGCATTGTGTAAGCTACAAACTCAATACTGCTTTTTACGAATCAATGGGCGTTCAGGGATGGGAGATTATGGAGGAAACGGTTGCGTATATTCCTTCCTCACATTTTACTATTGCAGATGCTAAAAGAGGAGATATTGGTAACACATCGGCACAATATGCCAAAACTTTTTTTGAAACGTACAAGTTTGATGGTGTTACGGTAGCGCCTTATATGGGCGAAGACAGCCTGAAGCCTTTTTTGGATTATAGCGATAAAGTAACAATTGTACTGGGATTAACTTCCAATAAGGGAGCAGCAGATTTTGAATTGCAGCAATTGCAAAGCGGCGAAAGATTGTATGAAAAAGTACTTAAAACTGTTTCCTCATGGGGTACAGAAGATAATCTGATGTTTGTTGTAGGAGCTACGCAGGCAGAAGAACTGACCAATATAAGAAAAATTGTTCCCGGACATTTCCTTTTAGTTCCGGGTGTGGGCGCGCAGGGAGGAAGTCTGGAAGAGGTAAGCAAATTTGGATTAAATTCCAGAGCCGGGTTGCTTATTAATGCCAGCCGTGCTGTAATATATGCTTCTTCAGGAGAGGACTTTGCAGAGAAGGCATCTGATGCGGCGGCATCTTATCACAATGAAATGCAATCATTAATGAGTTCACTTCGTTAATTGCGGTAGTTCTGTTTGCTTGCACTTTAAAAGAATTATCTTTGCACAATGATTATTTATAAAACAGATGAGCAGGTAGCTGTGATGCAGAAAAATGCAACTACCATCAGCAGAATATTGGCACACATAGCTTCTTTGTTAAAGCCAGGTATGACTACAATGCAGATAGATGAGCTGTGCAAAAAAATGATAATGGACGAAGGCGGTGTTCCCACTTTTTACAAATACGGCGGATATCCTTACAACATTTGTGCATCTGTAAACGACGTGGTTGTTCATGGTTTTCCCAATAATAAAGAATTAAAGGAAGGTGATATCGTGTCTCTCGATGTGGGTATTACCAAAGACGGATATGTAGGAGAACATGCCTATACATTTATTTTGGGTGAAGTTTCGCCGGAAATACTGCAATTGGTAAAAATTACAAAAGAGAGTCTTTACAAAGGAATAGAAAAAGCCATTGTTGGTAATTATATTGGAGATATAGCCTTTGCTATACAGGAACATACAGAAAAAAAACATGGATATGGTGTAGTTCGCGAACTGGTGGGGCACGGATTGGGAAAGACAATGCACGAAGACCCGCATGTGCCGAACTATGGTAAGAGAGGAAGCGGAAAGAAATTAAAGGAAAATCTTACCATTGCTATTGAACCCATGATTAATCTGGGTACAAAGGATGTGTACACTGAAAAAGATGGCTGGACTATCCGAACTAAAGACGGACAACCTTCTGTACATTTTGAACACAATGTTTGTGTAAAAAAGAACAAAGCACTTATACTCTCTGATTTTTCTATCATTGAGGAGGTTGAAAAGAAAAACCCAAACCTGAATACAAGCTATTTTGAATAGAAACTCATGTTCAGTTTTTCTGTTTTTTTGAATATGATTAAATGGAAAACTCAAGTTTTACCTGTTTTTTGAGTTTTAACTCATCCTAAACTCAAATTTGATGTATTTTTTGAGTTTTGCTTAATTGTAAACTCAAATTTTGCCTGTTTTTTGAGTTTTGAATTAAAAATAAATCTGATTATCATGCAAACCCTTACTGTTATTGGTGGCGGTGCTTCTGGATTTTTTTGCGCCGTAAATGCTGCAAGACTGTGTAGTGGTCTAAGGGTGATAATTATTGAGAAAACTTCTAAACTTTTATCTAAAGTAAAAATTAGCGGCGGCGGAAGATGCAATGTTACGCACCATCAGTTTGATGTGCAGGAATTGATTAAAAAATATCCCCGAGGCAAAAATTTTCTTAAAAAAGAATTGTATCAATTTACGCCGGAAGATACGATTGATTGGTTTGAAAAAAGAGGTGTAAAAATAAAAGCAGAAGCAGATGGGCGCATGTTTCCTATAAGCAATTCATCTCAGAGTATTATAGACTGTCTGCTGAAAGAAGCAGAAAAGTATGATGTGGAAATACGCATGAACACTACGGTTGATCGCATTGAAAAAGATAACGCCGAGTTTGTTTTGCATCTAAAAGATCAACAGATTCGTACAGATTATTTAGCAATAGCTTGTGGCGGATTCCCTAAGATAGAACAGTACAACTGGATGAAAAATCTGAATCACAAAATAGAACCTCCCGTGCCGAGCTTGTTTACTTTTAATGTTCCGGACACAGATATTAAAAATCTGATGGGCTTAAGTGTACAAAATGCAGAAGTGAAAATTGCGGGAACGAAATTAAAAGAATCCGGTCCTTTGTTAATAACGCACTGGGGTTTTAGTGGTCCGGTAGTGTTGAGGTTGTCAGCCTGGGGCGCATTGGAATTGAATCAAAAAAATTATCATTTTACAATTCATGTCAACTGGACCGGAAAGTACAATGAACACACGCTCAGAGAAGAATGGAATTCTTTCAGAAATAAATTATCCTCACAAAAAATTGGTAATAAAAATCCTTTTGAAATCCCTGCGCGGCTGTGGAATTTTTTACTCTCAAAAGCTGATATAAACCCCGAAACAGCATGGAATAATCTTCCGTCAAAACAACAAAATAAGCTGATGCAAATATTAACCGCAGATGCATATGAAGTAAAAGGAAAAACTACTTTTAAAGAAGAATTTGTAACAGCAGGAGGTGTAGATTTATCTGAAATAAATTCTTCCACCATGCAAAGCAGATTACATCAAAATCTTTATTTCTGTGGGGAAATTATGAATGTAGACGGTATTACCGGAGGATTCAATTTTCAGCACGCATGGGCAAGCGGCATGATTGCCGCAAAAAATATTGCAGCTTCAGTATCTTAAAGCTGTCTTAAATAAAAATTCTTACATTCGCATCACTAATTTACAGCCTGTAAAAGTTGTTTAAAATTTGTAATCTGTAATCTGAAATTTGTAATTAATTATGTACGAATATACATCCAGTAAATCTTTGTTTGAAAGAGCACAGCAAAGCATTCCGGGCGGAGTTAATTCTCCGGTGCGTGCTTTTAAAAGCGTTGGCGGAACACCTTTGTTTATTGATAAAGCAAAGGGGGCATACTTATATGACGTTGATGGCAATAAGTATATAGATTATATCGCATCCTGGGGTCCAATGATTCTGGGGCATGCACATGAACCTGTAGTAGAGTCTATAAAAGCACAGGCAGAACTTTCTACATCGTTTGGTGCGCCAACCGAACTGGAAGTGAAAATGGCAGAGCTTATAACTTCCATGACGAAGAATGTAGATTTAATAAGAATGGTTAACAGCGGCACCGAAGCGTGTATGTCTGCCATTCGTCTGGCTCGCGGCTATACAGGAAAAAATAAATTTATCAAGTTCGAAGGTTGTTATCATGGTCATGCCGATATGTTCTTAGTAAAAGCCGGAAGCGGTGTGGCAACATTCGGTATTCAGCATGTGCCGGGCGTTACAATGGGTGCGGCACAAGATACACTTACCGCTCCTTACAACGATTTAGAAGCAGTAAAACAACTCGTGGCTGAAAATAAAAATGAAATTGCAGCTATAATTGTAGAGCCCGTTGCAGGAAATATGGGATGCGTAATTCCTAAACCCGGATTTTTAGAAGGCTTGAGGGCGCTGTGTACACAAGAAAACATTGTTTTAATTTTTGATGAAGTAATGACAGGCTTTCGTATGGCAAAAGGAGGAGCGCAGGAGAAGTTGAATATTGATGCCGATTTGGTTACTTATGGTAAAGTTATCGGAGCAGGATTGCCGGTTGGTGCTTTTGGCGGAAGAAAAGAAATCATGCAACATATTTCTCCTTTGGGAAGTGTTTATCAGGCAGGAACATTGAGCGGAAACCCGCTGGCCATGCGTGCCGGCTACACTTTGCTTAGTGAACTCAACAATCATCCCGAATACTTTACAGAGCTGGAGCAAAAAACAATTTATCTGAAAGAAGGGTTGGAAAAAGTTTTTTCACAGTATCAGTTTCCATACACCATTAATCAGTTTGGAAGTATGATAACTGTTTTCTTTACAGAAAATGAAGTAACGGATTTTGCTTCTGCTTCCGCAGCAGATGCAGAGTTATTCAAAGCATTCTTTCATGGCTTGCTTAAGAGAGGTGTTTATCTTCCGCCATCTGCATTTGAAAGCTGGTTTCTCAATAATGCCTTGACTTATGAAGATTTAGACGCAACCATTCAGGCGGCAGATGAAGTTCTTAAAGAAATGGAAGAAAGCAAAAATTAACTATACAATAAGAAGGTGTTTTGTGGAATGTCAATGTTTTTAGTTTCTTATATATAGAATAAAAAAAATTAACTAACTTACGCCGCACTAAAATTATAATAACATGGATACGGAAAGAAAAAGAACGGAACGTAGAAGTAATTATGTAAGAATGAGAGTTGTGAAAGATGTAACGATGTCTATCATTATTCTTTCAATGAGTTTTGTAATGTTTTTTGGAAACAAAATACCGGCATTGCAGCCAATAATGCAGGATAAAGATCAAACGCTTGTATATGCGTTTGGAGGTCTCTGTTTGCTGTATGGAGGATTTAGATTATACAGAGCACTTACAATGAAAGATTATTAATCTCCGTGTTAAATAATAATTAATTTATTAGTAAAATAATTGAAAAAATTGAAGAGTATTTTAAAATATATTGAAATAATTCCTATTTTTATCACCTTGTTCTTTATAATTAGTTGTGGCACAGGGAGTGAAAATGATAGTTCTGAACGTGAGACACAGAGAAAAGGAACCATTTACATTAGTGTAGATGAAACTTTTCAGCCAATCATCGCTGAACAAATAAAAGTCTTTAAGTCCGATAATCCGGAGGCAAACATTATTGCCGAATATAAATCAGAGGCAGAATGCTTTAAGGATTTTCAGAATGACAGTACAAGGATGATTATTGTGGGAAGAGGGTTAACGGAAAATGAATTTGAAGCTTATAGAAGCAACCTCACTTACTATCCTAAAAACTTCTTATTGGCTTGGGACGCTGTAAGTGTTATAGTAAATGTGAACTCTTCAGACTCAATCTTAACAATGCAAAAGTTAAACGAGCTGGCAACTACAACGTCAAATACCAGTAAAAAATTAGTTGTAGACGGATTGAATGCAACAAGTACAGTTCTTTATATACAGGATTCCATAGCAAGAGGGAAAACATTAGGTCCCAACCTACAGGGTACACAGGGAAGTAAGGCTGTGATTGACTTTGTAGCTAATAATACAAACGCAATCGGCTTTGTAGGATCCAGCTGGGTAGGCAATGAATATGATCCCGAACAGGTAGCATATTTTGGAAAAGTAAAACAAGCTTTGGTTGAAAATGTGCATGATTCTTTGGGAAGATTTGTAAAGCCTTCACAGGCAACTATTGCTAACGACTTGTATCCTTTTATAAGACCGGTTTGGGCTATTATTAAGGAAAACTCAAGCAAACTCGGTTCAGGATTTTTAGGGTTTATGCGCGGAGAGAGAGGACAGTTGATATTCAGACAAGCAAATCTTGTTCCCGCAGAATTATATTTTGGAGTAAGACTTATAACTGTTGGAGAAAGAAACGATTCAACAGAACAAAATAGATAAAATAATTTAACAACAAAAAAACAAACAGATAACACAAATGAAGAGAATACTTTTTAGCTTAATGGCAGTAGCTGCCAGTGTTACATTTGCAGTTGCACAGACAATTGAGGAAGGAGTACAAGCTGTGTATTATTCTAAATTTAATACAGCAAACAACACCTTTAAGCAAATTGTAGCAAAAGAACCAGGCAATACAAAAGCTATTTACTGGTTAGGACAAACATTAATTCAAAACATTGCTTTACCTGATGGACCACAACAAGCAAGAGCTTTATATCAACAGGCTTTAGCGTCTAATCCTACAGACCCTTGGTTATTAGTAGGTATGGCTAATACTGATTATTTAGTGGCTAATGATAAAAATGCTGCTAAACAAAAAATGGAGCAGGCTATCAGAATTGTAGAAGACAAATCTAAAAGAAGAGAGAAAAATCAGAATTTAGCTGAAATTTATACAGCTATCGGTCGTGCTTCTTCTCAGGGAGATGGCGATCAGGGAGATCCGGCTTTCGTAATTCCTTTGTTGGAAAAAGCTTTGGAATTAGATCCCAACAACAGTGATGCCGGTATTTATCTGGGTATGAAC
>JAEWWO010000014.1 GCA_023396345.1 Bacteroidota bacterium | reverse complement strand
GAATAGCACCTTCGTACAATCTGCCCATGTAGAGTTTTTCGTAAGTAGTATCAACTGCAACATTACTGATAATTTTGTCGAAGGTTTCGCGTGCACGTTTTGTTTTGCCGCCCCGCAGCTGAAACTTAGCTTCAAAAAGCTGAAAATATCTGTTGGCATTTTGGCGTTGATCGTTTCGCTGATAATCTTTGTATTTCTTCTCAAAATAAGAGGAGCTGAAATATTTTAGTAAGTGCCAGTTTTCATCATAAGAAGAAGTGGCTTCCGAACAAAATAAATCGTACACCATACGGTCTTTCTCAGGATTCTTTGCCAGTTGAGAAGCTGTGTTATAAATGGTAATCCATTTTTCTATGTTGATAGAAAACACTCTCCACAAGGTTTTCAGAGAATACCACCAGCCTTTGTTTTGAAATTTAATTTGTTCAATTCTTTTTTCAATCAATTGCAATCTCAGCAGGTTAATAGTAAATTCATATTGCGATTGTGTAAGAGTAGTGCCAATGTGTACTTCATCAAAATTAATAGCTTTGTTTAGTGTAAGTCCGCAGCTGTCGAGCTGTCCGTCGTATAAATAAGATCTTGCCAACGCTATATTGTACCATCCGAAACCGGGCGTTGAACCTCTGTTGGTGATAATTTCCTTGTCCATTTTAATGGCTTCATCAATTTTTCCGGAGAACACATACAACTGTGGTAAAAAATAAAATGGTTCCTGTAAACTATAATCCTCAGCATCTTCAATAGCTATGTTGTAATAATGATTGGCATCTGCGAAATTTGCCAGTTCCAGTTGCAGACTTGCGTAGTTGTTATCAGACATTACACCGTATTCATTGAGTTGTGAATAATAGTGTACACTGCTGTCGTAGCGTTTGTTGTAAGAATGTATGATAGCCAGATTATGATATAGTCTGAGTTTGTCTATTAAGTTTATCGATTCTCCAAACCATTCATCTGCCAGTGCTTTATTTGTTTCAGTATAATGCAATCCTTCGTAGCTGATATCATAGGCAGCTTTCTGATTTTCAGAGATATTATCTTTCAGAAAATTGTATTTTTTGCCGGTATAAAATCTGTTTCTGTGAAAAAGCCAGGCACGGTGAAAGTACTGACCAAATGCGTAATCTTCCAGATTATCAACTTTGAAATTATATTTTTTTATATCATCTAAAATATGCACCGAAGAGTCAGGTAAATCAACATTGTCGTAAGAAGCAACCAGCGCATCTACAATAATCATCAGGTCGTGAAAACGGGTGATATTTCTGTTTAAAAACTCGTAATCCGAAAACATCTGATGAAATACATCGTCATATTCATTTATAATTAAATCATAGGATTTTCTCAACGGGATAATAGCATTTTTAAAACCAATGGCATCGGCACTTCTTTCGTATTTATACATGCCTTCTAGTAGCCAGCCTACGTAATAAGTGCTGTCCAGTCTTACAAATTCTTTTGCACGTGGCAAGGCTTCTTCCGAGCGTACATCTACACCATATCTTTTGGCATCGATTTCATATCTTGCCTGTTCTTTGCTTCTTCTTTGTGCCGATGCATCCAACGAAGAAAGCATCATTAAACAAATAAAAATGATGCAACCTGTAAAGCCTGTATACTTTAATATTTTTAGCATTAATTGATAGATAGCTTGCCCAGTCTTTCTAATTCTATTTCAAGATATTTGTCGGACAATGTTTTTGCAAGCTCTTTATTTCTATAGATAATTCTGTGGTTAAGTACGCTTTCTGATATTTGCTGCAAATCATCTTCTGTAACATATTCTCTTCCTTTGATCATTGCATATGCTTTCAGACATTTGATGAGTGTAATGCCACTTCTTGTAGAAGCGCCCAATACTATATCACGGTTGTTTCTGGTAGCCACAATCATATTTCTTACACTGCGTACAATTTCTTCATGAATAAATATTTTTTCAGAAAAATTCTGCAAGTCAAGTATATCCTGCAAATCAAGCACTCTTTTTACTTCCTGTTGATTTTTTTCAATTCCTACATAATCGTTATAAATATTCAGTTCGGTATCTTCATTTACATAACCGAAATAAATTTTCATAAAAAAACGGTCAAGCTGTGCAGCCGGAAGGGGATAGGTACCTTCCATTTCTACAGGGTTTTGTGTGGCAATGGTAAAGAACATTTTTTCCAGCGGAAAAGTTGTATCTCCTATAGTGATCTGATGCTCAGCCATACATTCAAGCAGCGCGGATTGTACTTTTGGCGAAGCTCTGTTAATTTCATCAGCCAATAAAATATTGCTGAACAAAGGTCCTTTTTTAAAGATAAAATCTTTTGACTGTTCGTTGAATATATAAGAACCCAGCAAATCCATAGGCAACAAATCGGGGGTAAACTGAATACGTTTAAAGATTGCTTCTCCATCATTGTCATGCCCGGCTATACTTTTTGCAAGCGTTTTTGCAAGAATGGTTTTGCCCGTACCCGGATTGTCTTCTATCAGAATATGACCTTTTGCAAACAGCGTGGTGAGTATCAACTCAATCTGCAATTTCTTTCCTTTGATTACTTTTTCAATGTTTTCAATCAAGCTGTTGACCTTGCTGTTGGCAAGGCTTATATCCATATTTTGAGAGGCTGCCTGGTTCATATCCTGTTTTTATAGTTTACCCTAAATTTTGTTTTTTACAAAGAAATGCAAAGTTGCATATATATTAAGAAATTTATTCATTCTTTTCTTTAAAGGAATTTTTTCTTTAATCTTTTGCATAAATGATTTGAAATGATTGCTTACAAAAGCCTTCTCTTCTTCATTGAGTTTTCCCTTGCTGTATTTCGATTTTTGATATACAGAATTAAATTTGGCAAATTCAGTACCAAATATTTCATCAATGCTTTGTGCGAACTCCTGCGAGCTTGTTTTGTATCTGTAATAACCCATTTGATTGAGGTAATAGAGTATAGCTCTGTTCTGTCGGTGAATAGAATTTTTTGTATTCAATTTAAAGATAAGGAAGATAAGATACGGAATAAACAAGATAAATGCAATGGCTGCAATAATGAGCAACAGCAGAGTAGTTAATAGTTTCAGCCAGTCAATACTTTCTTCTTTTACAGTTGTTTGCGGAGGTTGTTGTCTGTTGGTTTCTTCCTTTTCTATTACTTTTATTTCGTCAACAGGAATCAGTGCCGGAAGTTCTTCGATGATATTGCTGATGTCAGTGCCTGAAACACCGGTTAATTCAGGTTGAAAAGAAACTGCCGTTACACGCATATCTTTCTTTAGCGCATGAATATTTACAGTTGCGGTATCTGTAATTACAGTGGCAACAGAAATATCGGTATTAATCGGATAATAAACAGTATCGCTGAAATTTTTATTGTTAACAATAATTTTATTGATATTAATTTGCGCAGTTAGATTGGTTGTATCTATTTCCACAATATTGCCATCGGCTACAAAAGTAGCGTCAGACAAGCCTAAAGGCGGCGTTCCGTCGGGCTTTGTGGATTGAGAGGCATTCACATCCGGAATGGTTGTGTCAAAATCTATCCAGCCGTAAGTAGGAAAAAATACCTGCACCCAGGCGTGCGCCTGATCTTCGTAAAACCAATACCAGCCTTCATTTTTTTGAGTGCTTCTGTCAATCGTTAAAAATCCGGCGGCTATCCTTGAAGGTATGCCTAAGGAACGAAGCAAAAACAAAGTTGTGCCTGCAAAGTAGGTGCAGTAACCCTTTCGGTTTTCAAAAAGAAAATAATTCAGCTTGCTTGCACTGGGCAATCCCGGTACACCCGGATTGTCCGAATAACTGAATAAAGGTTGTCCGAATTCATCCGTCTGTAAATAAAAATTTCTGATGGCATTAATTTTCTCAATCGGTGTTTGTGCATTGGCGTGAATTGTTATCTGATTAGCCAAAGCCGTTATTTGTGCAAAGCTGCCCGTTTTCGGAATTCGTGTGTAATAATCAATAAAACCTTTATCAATCAGCGAGTAGTTGGTATCTGCTCTTAAAATGTCATCTCTTCTGCTTTGAAAAGCTTCGGTGTCAGGGTCTCCGCCGGAGTTGTAAACAAAGTAAGCACTGTTGAGTTCGCTTACCCACATTTTGGCTTTATAGGCACTTTTAAACTGCAGTCTGTTATCATCAGGAACTGAGATAGGCTGACAAAAAAATGCAGTAGCCGGAGCCAGATATTCATCGGGTGATAACATGGCTTTATATACTTCTGCCGATACTTCTTTTTTGCCTAAGGATGATAATCCGTTTTTTATTGCTGATGAATCTGTATCTGTAAAATACATCGGAATCTTAGATGGGTCAGGTTTATACAAATCATCATAAGGCATGTTTTCATCTACCTCAAATGTCTGCGTTGTAGTGTCGAATCTGGTATAATAATAAGAAGTAAAGTACAAAGGATTCGGTGTGCCGTCCTGAAGAAAATTATCCAGATATGCCACAAATGCCAATCCTTTACCTCTGCTTAAATTTCCCGTGAGCTGCGATGATTGCTTGTTTTCAATTGAACCGTCTTTGTTTTGGCGGGTCATATTTTCGGTATTCTTTTTCTTCTCATTGTATTGCGGCAACACATCTTCCCATTCTTTTTCAATTCTTTTTAAATCATCATTATAAAAATAAAATACGGGAACAAAAATGAGCAGAAAGAGCAGCAAAAAACTCATCACCTTACGCATGATAAGCCAGGTATAATTCCTTTGTCTGTCGTCTGTGTTTTTAATGAGTTCAGTTATGTATATGATGTAAAAACAATAGAAGATAAAAGGCAGAAAATTGGTAAGTATGTTCTGTACGCTGATGTCTTCAGTTCGACTGACAACGTATATTTGAGTAGCGAGTATAAATATCACCCATGCTATGGTAAAGCCGTTCCAGCGGCTAAAGCCGTAACCTGAAAGCCAGCCAATGCTGAATAAAACCACGAAAGACAAAAACTGAATAGAGGTTGTGAATATATCAAAGTTCTTGTAAGATATATTTTCGAGTAGAAGAAAGAATAAAAAATATATAAATAATAAAACGCCGAAAGTGGTACTGACTCTGAAATTCTGAGAATAGAAAATGATAGAAAATACCATACCCAGAGCGAAGTAAATTCCCTGAATTACATAATCGTTTTGAAGCAGATTAAAGTACACATTAAAATTGTACATCACCAGAAACATCAGTGCAATGGTAGGCAATGCGTACAATAGTAATTGCAGCATAACGGCACGTCTGGTATGTACTTGTTCTATCTTCAAACTAATCTTCTATGTTTAAGAGTTTTTTAATTTTCTTTTCGTTCTCATTTATTTTTGTACGCAATGGAGAAAGCACCCATTGAGGTTTGTATTTAGACAAATTATCGCTGTCTTTCTTTATAAATAAAATCTCTACAATGTCCGTAACCCTTTGCTTTTGCAAAGATGCGGTAAGCGGTATAAATAAAAATGTGGTGTCGTCTTCAGCATCTCTCAACAGTTGTTCTACAACTTCGGCATTGTTAAGCGAACTCACAATAATGACAGAAGGATGATGTCCTTCGAGATAACTTTTTAAATTGGTATGTTGCTGCCAGCTACTCACGCTTATCAGGTGTTTCAGTTTGCTGTCGCTGTCTTCCTCAGATGAAAGAATATATTTATCGCTCTGGTCCGAAATAAAACGGATGTTGGGATTTTGTTTCTTTAATTCTTCATAAATATTCCAAACCATAGTTTTGTAATAGTTTAGAAAAGGAATATGCACGGTTTCGTTGCCTTCAATATCAAACCCTGCAAAGAAAGAAGCAAATAAATAAATGTGCGATGAATACGGATCCAGACTTTCGGGCGTACGCACTACCAGTTCTCTGTTTTTGGCATATATCTTCCATACAATACGGCGTATGTCATCATTTTCAAAACTTTTGTAGTTGAGATGATCTCCTTCCACTTTTTTAATATAGTCAATACGACTGATGATGTTTTCTGTTTTTTTAGGATGTATGGTATCTACTTCCAGCTCTTTTTGCGGAGGTACGGAATGAAATCTTTCATGCGTATAAATCTTTATGGCAAAAGAGAAAAACTGAAAAATGTCTTCCAGGAAAACGATGGACTGGTCAATGGTGTATTCTTTAATTTCGGGTAAATCCCATTTATAATATCCGTTGAGTTTTGTATTAAAAAAAGAATCGTTCAGTTCTGCCTCGGTTAGCTGAAACTTAGGCGAGTACTCATCATTATTATATCTTAATCTGAATTTAATAAAACCAAACAAAGGTTTTAAAATAGGATGAACTTCAATATGGATACTGTTGTCATATTTAACTGATGAAGTAATTTTAAAGAAAAGTTTTTTTGTTTTTAGCTGATAAAATAAAAATATCCACGCTATTAGCACGCTTAAAAAAGAAAATGCCAGCAGAAAAAATCCGAAGATGAGCGTTATCTGAATCAGTAAAGAAAATATTTCGTAGAAAGGTGTATCCGGAATCAGAGGTCTTTTACTTAGCCAGATATACGCAAGAGTTGTACCTATTAAGAAAAGTAAAAAATAGGGTGTAAAAGGGAAGAAGTATCCTATCTGCGGAATTAACTTTTGAAATCTGGCTCTCTTTTGCATAATCTGTTGATGCAAAAATATTTAAAACATTTGTTTTATTAAAATAAACGTGTAAAGGTTTTCTTATGGAAATTTGCTAATTGGTTTGTTTCTTTGCATATATGAGCGAAACAACTATACATTATTCTTCTTGTCCGGTATGTGACAGCACCAACATCGTTGCCGCATTGCACGCAAAAGACTATACCGTAAGCCATAATGAATATGAAATAATGCATTGTAATAACTGTACGGTAAGGTTTACACAGGATGTGCCTGATATGCAAAACATAGGCAGTTATTACAAATCAGAAGAATATGTGTCGCATACCGATACGCAAAAAGGATTTATCAATAAACTGTATCATATCATTCGTGAGCGCACGCTTAAAAAGAAAGTGCAGATTATCTCCAAAGCCACAGGAATGCAAAAAGGTTCTTTGCTCGATTTAGGTGCTGGAGTAGGTGCATTTGCCGCGCAGGCTAAAAGAAAAGGCTGGTCAGTAACAGCGTTAGAGCCGGATGCAGACGCAAGAAATGTAGCAAAAGAAAAGTTTGGAATAGAAGCACATCCTTCTCATGAGTTGTTCCAGTTGCCTGGGAATAGTTTTGATGCCATTACCATGTGGCATGTACTGGAGCATGTGCATCAGTTGCATGAATATGTAGAAGCGTTTAAAAAAATACTCAAATCTTCAGGCGCTTTAATCATTGCAGTGCCTAACTATACAAGTTTTGATGCACAGAAATATGGACAATACTGGGCTGCATATGATGTGCCGAGACATTTGTATCACTTTTCTCTTGAAAGTATGAAAAAGCTTATGTTACAGCATGGATTGGAAGTGAAAGAAATGCTGCCGATGGTTTACGACAGTTATTATGTAAGTATGTTAAGCGAAAAATATAAAAGGGGATACAATAGTTACACAGATGCATTTTTAACCGGATTAAAATCCAATATAAGCACAGGAAAAGAAGCTGAAAAATACAGTTCGGTGATATATATTATAAAGAAGATATAAAGATAATTTTTTACTCTCCCAGCAGTATGCCTCCTTCCATATAAATAGCCGAACGTTTTGCATTAATATTTGCACCGGTACCCAATATTAATCTTAGAGGTTTTGCTACTTTTATTTCTACTCTCGGATTTAAGAGAAGTGCAGGTACAACTTCTTTTTTGTAATCGTAGGTATATTCTGTGCCGAAATTTAAACACATCCATCCAGAGCAGCCCGAGCCTGATACAGCCTGAAAGTTTTGAGGAGTATTAAAGATGTTTACGGCAGCACCGCCACGAAGATTCAGTCTTGCTCTTTTATCAAATTGCACATATTTTCCTACAGTCATACCCATGGTTGCTAATACAATGTTGGGTCTCGTGTGTCTCTTTTTTGATAATATTCCATTTGCTGCATAATCATCAGGATATACTGTTGCAGGATAATAATTGTATTGTGCCAGCACGCCATAGTTAAGCTTAGGTCTTACCAGTTCCACACTTAACGAAAGTGCATTTATATTTCCTTTCCCATAAGTAAGACCGCCGTAAATCGGGCTACCCGTTTGCGCAAAAGAATGAAAAGCAATGAAGCAAAATAAAAAGGTTATAGCTTTTTTCATAAAAATAGAATTGAAGAATGAAAAGAAACTATAGCAAGTTAAGAATAAACATTCAGATTTCAATCGATAAGAAAAGCCGCACTAAATGCGGCTTCTTTATTAATTTCTTGCTGTTTTATTTCCTTTAGGACAAAGTTTCTTATCTCCGGTTTTTCCACCTTTCTTACAATCCTTTTGTTCGGTTCCCTGTTTTTTACAGCAAGGTTTCGTTTCCTGAGCATTTACACCCATAGCTGTAAATGACAATACAAAAGCTAAAACAAATAATTTTTTCATTCTTTATTATTTTTAATGAATTTGATAAAGCTAAATTAGATTGTAATTTTTATATTACAAAAATATTTTTTTGTACGCTTCGCTGTCAAAACCCAGCGCAACTACCTTGTTGTCATTTTCTATTAACGGACGTTTGATTACAGAAGTTTTTTCTGTTATTAGTTCTATCGCGGCTTTTTTGTTATTGATACTTTCTTTTACAGTTTCGTCCAGCGCACGCCAGGTTGTTCCTTTTTTATTTATCAAAGCTTCATAACCCAGTTGTTTGCTCCATTCATCCAGCTTGCTTTTAGTGATGCCTTGTTTCTTATAATCATGAAACTGATATTCAATATTGTTTGTGTTTAAAAAGTCAAGTGCTTTTTTTACTGTATTACAATTCTTAATTCCGTAAACGGTTAGCATATTATTTTCTGTTTAATTGTCTTTTATACATTTGAACGGTATTTTCCAGTCCCAAATACAAGGCATCGGAAATAAGTGCATGACCTATGGATACTTCATCAAGAAAGGGTATATGTCTGCTGAAAAATTCAAGATTATCCAAATCCAGATCATGTCCGGCATTTAATGCTATACCCAAAGATTTTGCTGTTTCTGCGGCAGTTACGTATGGCGCCACTGCTACTTCTTTGTTGGTATGGTATAGAGTTGCGTAGGCTTCAGTGTATAGTTCCACTCTGTCTGTTCCGGTGTCTTTGGCATGTTGCACCATTTCCACAACAGGGTCAACAAAAATGCTTACTCTGATGCCTGCATTTTTAAAAATGCCTACCATTTCTTTTAAATAATCTTTGTGTTCAATTGTGTTCCATCCATGATTGCTTGTTATCTGGTTTAGCGCATCGGGCACCAGAGTAACCTGCGCCGGTTTTGTTTCCAGTACCAGTTGCACAAATTTTTCTTCCCTGCAATTGCCTTCAATATTCAATTCAACACTGATGTTTTTCTTTAGTTCCCTTACATCACTGTATCTTATATGTCGTTCATCGGGACGAGGATGCACGGTAATTCCGTCTGCGCCGAATCTTTCAATATCCATTGCAGCTTTTAAAACATTGGGATTGTCTCCTCCGCGACTGTTACGTAAAGTGGCTATTTTATTGATATTTACACTTAGTTTTGTCATTATTTTTCTTTAGAACAAAGGTAGGGAGAATAATTTGGAAATGTGATAATGTGGTAATATGATAATATGATAATGTGATAAATGTGATGATGTGGAAATTTGATAATATGATAATGTTGTGATGTTATAATGGGGTAATGTGGTGTTGCGATAAATGCGATAATGCTGTATCAAGCTTCTGTCTACCTACTTCCTCCTGCCATCTTCCCCCTTTTCTTATCTTACATCAATGTTCAGGTTTTTAGTTCTTCGTAATTTTGTGTTATAAAAAAAGGAGAAAAAATCATGGAAAATCAAATAGTAAAAAGAGCAGATGAGAGAGGTGGAGGAGATTACGGCTGGCTGAAAACCAGATATTCTTTCAGCTTTTCTAATTATTACAATCCCGACAATATTCATTTCGGCGCACTGAGAGTAATTAATGATGATATTATTGCCGGAGGCATGGGTTTTGGTACACATCCGCACGATAATATGGAAATTATTACCATACCTTTGGAAGGCGATTTAGCTCACAAGGACAGTATGGGCAATGCAAGCGTAATCAATCATGGAGAGGTACAGGTAATGAGTGCCGGTACGGGAGTTACGCACAGTGAGTTCAATGCAAATGAAGACAAGCCAAGTAAGATATTTCAGATCTGGATTTTTCCTAAAAAGAAAAATCTGGAACCGCGATACGGACAAATAAAAATCGATTTAGATAAAGCTAAAAATGATTTTCTGCCTGTGGTAACACCTAACAAAGAAGATGGCGAAGCATGGATTAATCAGGATGCGTGGATAAGCTGGGCTAACTTTGATAAAGATTTCAGTAAGGAATATGCTGTAAAAAAGGCAGGCAACGGTGTATATGCTTTGGTAGTTGAAGGTAGTTTTGAAGTGAATGGTAAAGAATTAAACAAGAGAGATGCTATTGGCAGCTGGAACATAGACAAGCTCGATGTAAAAGCAACTGGCGATAACGGAACCATCATGCTGATAGATGTGCCTATGGAATTCTAATGATTTTAAAAACAGAAAGGAGATTGTATGAATACAATGATTATTACCACACAGGATGTGTTTGAAACCGATGCAATGTTTGTAGAAGACGTTGAGAAAGCTGTGGAGAAATTGTATCTGCAAAACTTTGATATTGTAATTTTTGGAAAAGATATTGAAGCGTCGGAAGAAAAGAAGTTCAGAAAAATTTTATCGTTACAGAACTACGAAATCTTAGTGCTGCGTCAGGAAGCCGAACTACTGAAATTTACTGTGTCGCAGGCTAAATTTATGCTAAGAAATTATCTGTACGAAAAAGGGAAGATATCAATAAAAGAAAATCAGATATTCAATAATGAAAGTGATAAAAATCCTTCTTAATACAATTTTCAAAAAATAAATATGCATAACTATCTGAAAGACTTTCTGCATATTATTTATCCCGAAGTGTGTATAGGTTGCGGCAACGATACGCTCGCTTCGGGACATTTGCTTTGTGCTGCGTGTTATCATCAGTTGCCTACAACAAATTTTTTTGAACAGAAAGAAAATCCGGTAATGGAAAAGTTTTTCGGAAGAGCAAAAATCTCCAACGCCGGTAGTGCCTATTTTTATGATAAAAAATCTGTAATTCAGCGTATGCTGCATGAGGTGAAATACAGACAGAATAAAGAATGCGGCAGATATCTCGGAACATTGCTGGCAAATGAATTAGCCCTGTCAGACTGGATTAGCAACGTGGATGTTATCATTCCCGTTCCGTTAAGTAAAAAAAGAAAATTTCAGAGAGGCTATAATCAGTCGGTGCTTATAGCTGAACCCATTGCAGAAAGATTTGGATTAACAATTAATGATGAAGCTGTTG
>JAEWWO010000007.1 GCA_023396345.1 Bacteroidota bacterium | reverse complement strand
CATTATTTGTTGTGGCTCAAATCCGGCTTTTAATCCCAACTTCACTTCTTCTATACTTACGCAGTCAAGATTTGCACCCAGTTGATGCATATATTTTAATATATTGATATTGGTAAGTGCCTTACATGCATAGAAAAATCTGGCTTTTGACTCCGCAAAAGCATCGGTGAGTTTTGTATATTGCTCTTTAATTTTTCCTGCATCATATACATAAACAGGTGTACCAAATTCTTTGGCTACTTCAATTAATTCCTCGTTTGTTGCCATTGTGTTTTATTATAATTGCTTTATCAGTCAGCGAAAATAATAAATGTAATTGAAAAACAGCAAAATATCAGAAAACTGACATTTCTTTTATTGTGCTTTTTTTTATGTAACGCTATTTCAGGACGAGACAACAAAAAGAAAAAAACAAAGAGACTCCTTTTATAGTCTCTTTGTTTTGTAATCAATGCAATTATTTAAAACCCAATATAAAAATTAATGAGGTTTAGAATATATTGTAGCCTAAGCCAACCTGCAACATTTGAGATCTCCATTTTTCCTGATCTCCCAAATCATTGATATTTTGTAATCCAATATTGTATCTTCCGTAAACTTTAAAATTGTTCAGGTTCAATTGCACGCCCAATACTGCACTGGTATTATTTGACTTAAAAGCATCCTGAGAGTTTTCAAGAAAATTTTTGTCCTGATTAACCAATACAGAGAATTGCGGACCGGCCTGTAGCGTAAGAATATTCATCACGTTATAATTTAATAGAATAGGAATACTCAGATAATCTAATTTTGCCTTAGTGTCGGGTTTTAAATTATCATAGGTAAGATCTCCTGTAGCAGTTCTGGTCTGTACCTGACTGTACAAAACTTCCGGCTGTATACCTATTTTTTCGTTGAAGTCATAATTAAGATAACCTCCAACGTGGTAAGCCAGTTCAAACTTTTCATTAAAAGAATGACCGTCTATTTTACCCATGTTTGCTCCGGCTTTGATGCCCAAATGCAGTTGTTGAGCTTGTACGTTTACCGCTATAAAAAGTAAAGCAGCCAACGAAAAAATTATTCGTTTCATAAAAAAATTTTTTTAATTTAGAAATGTAAGTCCGACTTTTCAGACTTAATTGTTTCATTTTAGTTTAGGAATGTTAACAAGTTTATTTAACTAAATCAAAGTAAGAGATTTTTTTTAACTTTAATTGTTTAAAATACCTAAAGTTGTCAACAACAGATAATATAAGACCAGCAACACATAAAGATTTAAGATATATTTTAGAAATCATGAATGAGGCTATTGAAAAAACCACCGCTATTTATGATTATACGCTTAAAGACGAAAGATACATTAATAATTGGTTTCAGGAAAAGAAAATTAATCGCTGCCCCGTATTTATTTACCAGCACAATGATGTGCCTGTAGCTTACGGCAGCTACGCGCAGTTCAGGCCAAAAGAAGGTTATCAGTTTAGTGTGGAACATTCTGTATATGTACTGCCTGGATACAGGAACAAAGGCATTGGCAGGCTGCTTTTACAGCAATTGATCAGCTATGCAAAGCAAAACAATATTCATTGTATGATAGCCGGAATAGACGCTGAAAACTTCACCAGCATTGAGTTACATAAAAAATTAGGATTCGAGCAGGTTGGGTTGATAAAAGAGTCGGCATATAAATTTGACCGCTGGCTGGACTTGGTATTTATGCAACTTTTATTGAAATAAAAAATTAGAAAATTTCAATTAAGGTCATTACTTTGCAGCACAAATTAAAGCAATATTGAAATCTGCACTTCTACAACTTAACCTGGCTGTTTTTATTTGGGGATTTACCGGTGTGCTGGGCAGGGCTATTACACTCAATTCAGGCTGGCTTACCTGGTGGCGTATGCTTATCACCGTGGCTACACTTTTGCTGATGTATGGCTATAAAAAACGCATTCAGAAAATAAATCTGAAAGATTTCTTTCGCATAGGATTTGTAGGTTTCGTACTGGCTTTGCACTGGCTTTGCTTTTACGGCAGCATAAAAATGTCTAATGTATCTATAGCCCTTACATGTCTTTCTACCTCCGGGCTTGCATCAGCATTGTTAGAACCCTTATTTTTTAAAAGAAGGATAAAACCGGGCGAAATACTTTTAGGATTATTAACGCTGTCCGGGGTGATCATTGTGTATTATACCAATCTTCATTTCTCTATGGGCATATACATTGGCTTACTGGCCATGCTGCTAACTGTATTTACTTCTATATTAAATAAAAAGCTGGTCAACGATTACAAGTCAGAAACCATTACCATATACCAGCTAAGCGGTGGCTTTCTCGCGCTGACGGTTTTGATGCCTTTGTATCATTTTCTTTTCCCGACGGAAAATATTTTTCCTGTAAAATTTGATTGGCTATGGCTAATTATTCTTGCGTGGGTATGTACTATCTGGACCTATTTTTTATATGTATCCGCTTTACGGAAAATCACGCCGTTTACCATGAATCTTACGCTTACACTGGAGCCTGTATACGGCATTATACTTGCGTTTGTGCTGTACAAAGAAAACGAAAGCCTTTCCAAACATTTCTATATAGGACTGCTGCTGATACTTTTAGCTGTGTTTTTACAAACAAGATTGCTGGTAAGGCAAGATAAAAATCAGTCAGGCAATTTTTCCAGTACATAAAAAACGATCGGGCAAAACTCCACATTTTTTAGGGTAATGTTTTTTCTCTTAAATAATACATCTTCATCGGTGTAAGGAAACCGGGAGCAGTCTGAAGGACGAACCTCGTAAATGGAGCACTTATTATCCAGCCCCAGAAATGCACAAGGCGTGCGTTTCACTACGTAGTCGCCTTCTTCATCCAACGTAAGATAGGTGTCTATAAATACACTTTCTCTCATTCTCAAATGCTTGCTGATGCGTTTAATATCGGGCGTTTTAAAACGCGGGGAATAATTTTTGCAGCAGGCCGCGCAATTGAGACAATCGAGCTTCTCAAAAGCCTCCTCATGCAGGCCTGGCAATACTTTCAGCAGCTTTCGCTTGTCTGATTTGTCCAACTTACGCAAATATTTCTTTTTATTTTCCCTTGCGG
>JAEWWO010000311.1 GCA_023396345.1 Bacteroidota bacterium | reverse complement strand
ACACAGATTATTGCTAATCTTGCGGGATTGTATTATCAGTTATTAGGATTGGATGAAAATCTGAGAATTACACAAGAGGCAATTGACTTACGCAGAGAAGATGTAGAAACCATGAAGGCTTTAAAGGAAGCTGCATATGTTACCGGAGCGGCGGTTGTGCAAAGCGAAGCCAACTTATATGCTGCACAGGTAAGTCTGCCCGATTTGAAAAGATCTATCAGAGAAATTGAAAATGTAATTGCTGTTTTAACGGGTAAAACACCCGGACCAGTTGAGCGTTCTACGCTGGCTCAGCAACGTACAAATTATGAACTGAATACAGGTGTGCCTTTACAATTGCTGAATAATCGCCCCGATGTGCAGGCAGCAGAATATGCGTTCAGAGCAGCATTTGAAAATACCAATATTGCACGTGCAAGTTTTTATCCCAATTTATCTATTTCTGCTACGGGAGGTATTTCAACTTTTCGTTTGCAAAATTTATTTAAAAGCTCTCCATGGTTTTTAACTTTAGGAGGCAATTTGTCGCATGTGATATTTAATCGTGGTCAGCTTAAGATGCAGTTATCTGTTGCCGAATCGCAGCAAATGCAGGCGTACTATGCGTTTCAGCAAAGTCTGTTAAAAGCGGGTCAGGAAGTGTCTGATGCTTTGTATGCTTACGAAACAGCTCTTGAAAAACAGGGTACAAGGAGCAGTCAGGTTGCATCGCTTGAAAAAGCTGTGGAGTTTAATAAAGAACTTTTGCGATATAGTTCTGCTACTAATTATACTGATGTATTGTTTGCAGAGCAAACCTATTTGCAGGCGCAACTTGCTGGCGTAAGCGATAAAATGCAGGAACTGGAAGCGATTGTAGAACTGTACAGAGCATTGGGCGGTGGTTGGAAGTAGGTTTTAGGTTATAAGTTTTAGGTTTTTTGTGTGGGGTTTTAAGTAATAGTTTTTTAGAGAACTTATATATTAATGGACGGTGTCCTCACCATCCATATTTTTTATAATACTTCGGGATTAAAAATCCTGAAGAGCTACGGTACAACGCTGGAAGGAGTAGTTAGTAGTTTAATCATTTCATCAACTTCCTGTACGGTAAATTGTCCGCTTACATTGACCTCGTTGCCTGTTATCTCCGTATTCACAATTGGTAAAGAAATAATTTTTTTATTAATTACAATGGCAATAGGTCTTCCGATATTCTTTCTTGTTAATTCAGAGAATTTCTTGGCTCCTTGTTTTGTTAATACAATGCTCAATTCCGGTTGTCCTGAAAAGCCAAAGTATCTTTCTGCTTTTAAAATATCTATTGGCGTTAGAGAAGGTTTTTCTTTTAACTTGATATCTTTATCTATTGTTGAACTATTATAATCAAAGATTTCATAAAACCCATCTTCTCTGTCAACATCTACTGGTGCAAAACTTTGGGTATTGATATCTGATGTATTGCGAATGCTTTCGATTATTTCTTCTATTTCTTTGTCTATTTCTTCAAACTCCAACCCTATAATATTATTCATATTCTCAAAGAATTTATTGAATGTGGTAGTTTTAATAAAAGCATATGCTTCATCTATCTCTTTATTTGTAAACGAATTATTGAAAGCTGCAACATACTTCTCTATCATTTTTTCTTCAGACAATTGTTTTTCTAATTCAATTATTCTGATGCTATCTTTTTCAGTTGCCTGATATTTCAGACTTTGAATTTGGTGGTCATAATATGGTTTTTGAGAATCAACCAAGTGTAGTTTTTTAATTATTGTTTCAATCTTTTCCTGTTTGGATTGTCCGTTGCTTATATACGGAGCAATAATAAATACTAATGTCATCAATAAGAATTTGGTTATCTTATTATTTTTCATAATGCAATTATATTTTCTGTAAAATT
The DNA here is from genome assembly GCA_023396345.1 of Bacteroidota bacterium. GTDB lineage: Bacteria > Bacteroidota > Bacteroidia > Chitinophagales > Chitinophagaceae > Haoranjiania. The sequence goes on along the minus strand of JAEWWO010000311.1, from coordinate 10,241 downwards.
AGTGTCTTCAAAGATAATACAATCTCTCCTCAAAAATCCCTTTTTGCAAGAACAAGAATTTATGTAAATTGCAGGCATGGAAAACTTTGTTGTATCGGCAAGAAAATACAGACCGCAAACTTTTGATACCGTAGTAGGGCAGGAGCATATTACCACTACTTTAAAAAATGCCATCAAAAACAATCAACTGGCGCATGCATTTTTGTTTTGTGGTCCGCGCGGTGTGGGCAAAACTACCTGTGCCAGAATTCTCGCCAAAACCATCAACTGCGAAAACCGCCGCGAAGATGGTGAAGCCTGCAACGAATGTACTTCCTGCAAAAGTTTTAATGAAGGCACATCGCTCAATATTCATGAGCTGGATGCTGCTTCCAACAACTCTGTAGATGATATTCGCGCTTTGGTAGAGCAGGTTCGCTTTGCGCCGCAGGCAGGTAAATACAAAGTATATATTGTGGATGAGGTACACATGCTGAGTTCAAGCGCTTTTAACGCATTTCTAAAAACACTGGAAGAGCCGCCACATTACGCCATTTTCATTTTAGCTACTACCGAAAAACATAAAATTCTTCCCACGATTTTAAGCCGTTGTCAGATATTCGATTTTAAAAGAATCACCAATAAAGATTCTGTAGATCACTTGCAGGAAATTATTGATAAAGAAAATATCGATGCTGATAAATCTGCCTTGCAGGTGATAGCCGAAAAAAGTGAAGGATGTATGCGTGATGCCTTGAGTATTCTGGATAAAATTGTAAGCTTTACCAACGGAAAAGTTACCTATCAGAACACACTGGAGCATTTGAATATTCTTGATCACGATTATTATTTCAAACTGCTGGAAAGCTTGCTGCAACAGGATTTGGCGAGTGCCATGCTCTTGTTTGATGAAATTAATAAGAAGGGTTTTGAAGGCGATATTTTCCTCAATGGTTTTGCTGAATTTATCAGAAATTTGATGGTGTGCAAAAATCCTAAAGCCATACAATTGCTTGATGTGGTAGAAACTATGCGCAGCAAATACGAAAAAGTGGCACACGATGTTTCACTGTCTTTTTTACTGAGTGCTTTAAATATTTTAAACGAAGCAGAAATTAATTACAAAACTGCACGCAACAAAAGATTGCATGTAGAGCTCGCTTTAATGAAGTTGAATTATCTGCAACAGGCTATAGAACTTAGTACTGACAATGCTTCGGGCATTGTAAAAAAAAAACGGGTGAATGATGTTGTCGCAATCCGACAAATAAAATCCCCTTCCATTCCGCTTTCAGAAGAAAAGCAGACAACTGCAAAGTCCGCCCATACAACTAAAGATTTTGGAGAAGCAAAACTGTATATTGAAAAAGATGCGGAAAAGAAAACGGTAGCTGTTGTTCAAAAGCCTGTGAACAGTCAGGTACAGCAGGTTATGGAAACACCACCCGCACCTGTAAAACAACCGGAGCCTGTTGATAAAAAAGAACCGATAATTGCTGCACCAAAAATAAATGTGCCTGAACCAAATGGTAACGGCAATATTTCAAAGAAAAATCTTTTAGAAACTTTACGCCAGAAGTATCAGGATGAATACAACATTGAAGAAGTGCAGGAAGCGCAACAGCTTGATATCTCAAAGCTTCAATCGGTATGGGATGCATTTTCAGAAACTATTGCTAAGAATGGTCTGACTTCTTCTGCCAATGCTTTTAAACTCTCGAAGCTTGAAATATTGTCGGAGAATGAGTTTCAAGTGAATGTTAGTAATACGATTTCTTCCGGATTTATAGAGAAACAGCGGGCATATATAGCTCATGATGTGCAGACTGCTTTTGCTAACAGAAGCATTAAGTTCAGAATAAATGTAATGGACACCAATACGCAGGTGGTAAGACAACTAACTAGAGAGGAAAGACTTGAAAAAATAATTAACTCTAATCCGCTGGTACAGGAATTAATGGAAAGATTAAAGTTGAATTATAAATGATTCAATTTGTCATTATTAATCCAATTGATATTTTTTTCCATATTCTTTTACTGTTTCCAGAAAGTATTTATTGACTTTAGTTTTCAATAGTTTAGTATATTCTTGTTTAGCTTTATCAATAAGATTGAGTTCAGCATATATAATTAACTTACCTAAGGGCGTATCCGACATCTTTTCATTTTCCATATATTCAACTACTTCATCAATATTATTTAAACTATCAAAATAAGGTAAAATAAATTGAGTTAGATTATCTTTCATTATCAGGATTAACTCATCTTCCTTTGTGTGTTTATTAACTTGATACCAGATGTCATGTTTGTTTTGTATTTCTCCGATTCTTTTTCTTATCAGACATTCCGGTTCGGTAGGGTAGGCCGGTAATTCTTTATTATGGAAATTATAGTAAGCTAACCAATATTGAGGTACAAAAATTCCTGTATTTATGGTGAAATCAATCCTGTCTTTATTTCCAAACATACTTTTTTGAATATTTACAATTTGACCTATAGAATCAAGTTGCATATAAAAATTATTAGCTTTTTTCCTGAATCCAAGAGGTTTCAGTATTTCATGAAATCCTTCTTTAATGATTCTGTCAAATTTTATTTGAGATGAAGTTTTCATTTCTCTTAGCAGATAAATGTTTCAATCTAATACAGAGCATCTTTCTTACAAACTATCCACCGCCTCTTTCAGTTGTTGCATGGCTTGTTCCAGTAAAAACCTTGAGCAGCCAACGTTTAAGCGCATAAATCCTTTTCCCTGAGTGCCGAATGTTTCACCATCGTTCAGTGCCAGTCCGGCTTTATCGCGGAATAGTTCAATCAGTTTTTCCTGTGACAGATTCAGTGCATTACAATCGAGCCATATTAAAAAAGAGGCTTCCGGTAATATGGCTTTTATCTCCGGTATATTTTTTTGCAGAAACTCCTGTATATACAATGTATTTTGCCAGATGTAGTCAATCATTTCTTTACGCCAATCGTTGCATTGCGTGTACGCAATTTCTGTGGTAAGGTAGGCAAAGAGTGTACCCTGATCCAGATCACTGCGTTTAAGATAATTGTAATACTGCATACGCAGAGCTCTGTCTTTTACAATTGCATAAGAAGATACAATGCCCGCCAGATTAAATGTTTTGGAAGGTGCCATTAGTGTGATGCAATTTTTTTCTGCTTTTTCCGAAACGGTTGCAAATGGTGTATGTACTTTGTTCTGATGAATAATTTCAGCATGTATTTCATCAGAAATTACAAGTATGTTATGTTCAAAACAAATTTCAGCCAGCTCTTTCAATACATCGGCATCCCAGGTTAAACCTATGGGATTATGCGGGTTGCAGAGGATAAGCATTTTACAGTCTCCGGCTTCAGCAAGTATTTTTAATCCTTCTAAATCCATGGTGTATTTTTCACCATCGAACAACAAAGGATTTTCTATAACCGTTCTTTTATGCGCTTGCGGCACAATGCGGAAAGGATGATAAACAGGAGGTTGTATAATTATTTTATCTCCTTCTTCTGTAAAGCAGTCTATGGCAAAAGCAATACCTTTTACAATGCCGGGTATATAACTGATTTCTTCTTTCGTTACATCCCATTTGTGTAAATCTTTTACCCAGTTACTGAGTGCATCATAATAACTTTGACTAGGCATAGTATAACCAAAAATGCCATGTTCTACACGCTTCTGCATGGCTTCAAGAATGGGCGGAGCAGATTTAAAATCCATATCAGCTACCCAAAGCGGCAGTAAATCTTCTTTCCCTATTCTGGCTTTCATCGCATATACTTTGAATGCGTTGGTACCTTTTCTGTCTATGATTTCGTCAAAATTATAGTGCATCGTATTATTTTATTTTGCGCAAAAATACCAAAATAGCTTTTATTGCTTTGCTAAACTTATGTAATAAATTACTTTTGCAGGAATGACTGCAGAAAAAAATTACTATCAAATATTAGGGGTTGACTATCATGCAAGCGAAAACGATATAAAACTTGCTTACAGAAATATGGCAAGAAAATATCATCCGGATGTAAACGACAGTAAAAATGCTGAACTGATTCTTGCATCTATAAATGAAGCTTACGGTGTATTGTCTAATCCGCAAAAGCGCAGGAATTACGACTTATATAAACTAAAAGAATTTCCGCAGGTAAATAAATACGATAAAAACATCCAGGACATTTATAAAAAGATTGTTGCATTGCGTAAATCTACTGTGCAGATGAATAAATTTCGCCTGGATAAACAAGCAATATTCACTTCTCTTCATGCAATAATAAATGATGAAAATATCGCAGTCATCAATGCAAGTGATGATGAACAACTGAAACAAAACTTATTGGAAGAAGTGCTTGGAATAACCGTGATGCTTGACTTTGCCCAGCAAAAAATTATTGCCGAACATTTGCTGAAAACAGGAAAAGACAATAAACAAATCAACAGTTTTATAAAACAACAGAAGACAGCACATTTCTTTCAGAAATATCAGTTACTGATTGCTGTAATCGCAGGCATTATCATTTTAGTAGTGTTGATGAATATATTTTAACAGGAACTACTGATCATCTTTTTCAATAAGCACCACTTCGTTTTTATCGGCATTAAAATCTTTCCAGTACACTTTTACTTTCTGTGAATCAAAGGTATCTATTGATTTTCCGATGTAGTCTGCCTGTATGGGAACTTCTCTTCCAAAACGGCGGTTGATAAGCACGCAGAGTTCTACACTTTGCGGTCTGCCAAAATCAAGCAATGCGTCCAAAGCCGCACGGATAGTACGTCCTGTCCACAATACATCATCAATAAGAATAATAGATTTTCCCTCTGTGCTGAACTTGATATCCGTTTTATTGGCTATGTGCAAACCCTGACGGATATCATCCCGATAAAAAGTAATATCCAGTTTGCCGTGTGGTATATCTTCTCTTTGAAGTATGTGTTGTAGTTCATACACAATCTTATCACTAAGAATGGCGCCTCTTGGCTGAATGCCTATAATCACCGTATTTTCAAGATCAATATGTTGCTCCAGTATCTGATGACTAAGTCTTTTAATACTTAATAATAACTGCTCTTCCTGCAAAATCGTCTTCATTGTAGCCGATATTTATTAATGATGATAAATATTTATTCCTTTCAAATGTACAACTTTCACAAAGATTAAAAGCGTATCTTTTTCAAATATTATACAGAAAACATTACTTTCGCTGTTTACTACTTATTAAAAAAACTAATAATGAAAAAAATCTTGTTTTTATTTGTGAGTGTATGCATGTTTAATGCTCTCTCTGCTCAGGTTAAAAAGCCTGTAACACCTGCAAAGAAGCCGGCAACTGCAACATCTTCTGCACTTACGCCTAAGAATTTTAATGATTCATTGAGTTATGCCATAGGCTTAAGCGTGGCAAATTTTTATAAAACAGTAGGCGCCAAAAACATCAACACGGTTTTTATGAGCGATGCTGTTAAAAAAGTATTTTCCGGTAAGCCTACAGGTTGGACAGAAGAGGATATACAGAGTATTTTTATGAAAGCAGAAGGAATTTTTGCTGAAGAAAAAAATAAACAACAAATAAAACAACTGGACAGTCTGATAACTAAAAGATTTCCTCAGTCTAAAGTAATGAAAACAGAAAGCGGTCTTCGCTACGAAGTGCTTACGCAGGGTACAGGCGTAAAGCCTTCTGCACAGGATACAGTGGTGGTGCACTACGCAGGAACTCTTGCCGCAGACGGTAAAGAATTTGACAACTCTTACAAAAGAGGAGAGCCCATTACTTTTCCTTTAGGAGGTGTAATTCGTGGCTGGACAGAAGGTTTGCAGTTAATGCCGAAAGGAAGCAAATACAGATTGTTTATTCCCGCACAATTGGGTTATGGCGAGAGAGGTGCAGGTGCTGATATACCACCAGGCGCCGCATTGGTGTTTGAAGTGGAGTTGGTGGATGTAAAAAAAGCTAATTAAAACCCGTACCTTTGCAAAAATTTTTTATTAAAAACAGATAAATATATATGTCAACAGGAATTGAAAAAATAGATTTGAACTTACCATATAAAGTAGCTGATATCAACCTCGCAGAGTGGGGTAGAAAAGAAATTGAACTGGCAGAAGCTGAAATGCCCGGATTGATGGCCATTCGTGAAGAGTACGGGCCACAACAACCGTTGAAAGGCGCACGAATTGCAGGCTGCTTGCACATGACCATTCAAACGGCGGTATTGATTGAAACTTTAGTGGCTTTAGGTGCAGAAGTTACCTGGAGCTCTTGTAATATCTTTTCTACACAGGACCATGCTGCGGCTGCCATTGCTGCTGCAGGCATTCCTGTATTTGCGTGGAAAGGTATGACTGCCGAAGAGTTTGACTGGTGTATAGAGCAAACATTATTCTTTGGAAGTGAAGACAAACCGTTGAATATGATTTTGGATGATGGCGGCGATTTGACCAATATGGTGTTGGACAAATACCCTGAACTGGTAGCTAACATTAAAGGTTTATCAGAAGAAACTACTACGGGTGTACATCGTTTGTACGAAAGAATGCAGAATGGTACATTGCCTATGCCTGCTATTAATGTAAATGACTCTGTAACCAAATCAAAATTTGATAATAAGTACGGATGTCGTGAATCAGCAGTAGATGCTATCAGAAGAGCTACTGACGTAATGCTTGCAGGTAAAAGAGTTGTGGTGTGCGGTTATGGCGATGTGGGTAAAGGCACGGCGGCATCATTCCGCGGGGCAGGCTCAATAGTTACTGTTACAGAAATTGATCCTATCTGCGCTTTACAAGCTGCAATGGAAGGTTACGAAGTAAAAAAACTGGATACGGTTGTTGATAATGCTGATATTGTAATTACTACAACAGGTAATTTCAACATTGTACAAAGCAAGCATTTCAAAAGAATGAAAGATAAAGCCATTGTCTGCAATATCGGTCACTTCGACAATGAAATTGATATGGCCTGGCTGAACGAAAATTACGGTCATACTAAAAAAGTTGTAAAACCACAGGTAGACATTTATAATGTTGATGGTAATGAAATTATTATTCTTGCAGAAGGCAGACTGGTAAATCTGGGTTGTGCAACCGGTCATCCAAGTTTTGTAATGAGTAATTCATTCTCTAACCAAACGCTGGCACAGATTGAATTATGGAATCATTCAGATAAATATGAAAATAAAGTGTACATGCTGCCAAAGCATCTTGATGAAAAAGTTGCAGCTTTACATTTGAAAAAATTAAGCGTTGAGTTGGAAGAACTTACTCCTGAACAAGCCAAATACATTGGTGTAGAAATAAAAGGACCTTTCAAGCCGGAGTATTATAGATATTAATTGGATAATAGATTTAAATAAAAATAGGCTATCGTTTTTCCGGTAGCCTATTTTTTATTCGGTTTTACAGTTTGGTGTTATTTACGGTAAATTACATAAAGACTGCTTTGTCATTACGCTTCGCTTCATTCCTTGCAGTGACGGTACTGTCATTACGATGAACGAAGAAGTAATCTTTGATCAGGATGACAAAATAACTTTTTTAGACAGCTTTTTTATTACTCTTTAAAATCAATAATGTATTGGATAGAATCGGTTTGACCATTCGAAAACTTAGGTGTTATTTCGGTAGAGTCGGTAAAAGTATATACGTTGTGTTTGTATTTTTCCAAATAGGCTAAATGTGCTGAATCTGCTACCGGCACGTATTCCTTATTCTTATGAAACAACGAAGAACCAAATAGATAGTGATTACTCACAGAGTGATTTACGTACATTGTATCACTGATTTTCTGCGGATTGTATTCATCTCTCAATAAAGTTCCTGTTTTGTAATTATCAATATAGGAAAGCACATCGAGCGTGACAGAAGAATTGTTTTGTATCTGATAACTTAAATATCCCGGTCTTACTTTAATGTCTTTTGTGTGCGTTTTATCATCAACCTTCAGAGTGATTTTAAAATTTCCTCCACGGTTGTAGGTATGCGTTGTGTGATAAGCACCTGATGATTTTTGCCCGTCGCCAAATTCAAACTGATAATTTTTGCTATCACTTGTAGAGTCTTTTACAGTAACAGCTACAGGTTCGCCCATGTACACAATTTCCTTATCTGTTACAAATTCGGCAGTAGAAGCTTTTGGCAAAGGTGGAGGTTCTTCTATTTCAATTTTACTGCAAGACAGGCCTGCAAGCAAAAACAGGTAGCAAAATAATTTTTTCATTGCAAACTAAGTTAACAATAATTGTGCAAAAGAAAATCTCGGCAGTGTATTACCCCTCAAAAGTGCTGTAGAAATAAGGCGTTTTAGCCTCAAATTCAGCGGCACAGGTATCTACCATTTTGTAAACACGCTTAATGCCCAGCTCGTTTCTTTTGTTGTACACTTCATCTTCGGTGCATTCTTTCTGCAATATTTTAGATATCTGCGCATCACTGAAACCATGGCGTTTTGCTTTTCTCAGCAATTCCGCAGGGATGTTATCCAGTGAGTGTTCGCCCATTTCTTTTTCAATATCACAGATAAGCGCAATCTGATTAATAAACCAGCGGTCAATTTTAGTTGCCTCCACAATGGTTTTCTTTCTTACACCTTTCATCAAAGCTTCTTTAATACGGAAAATTCTGTCCCATTTTGGTACTTTAATGTATTCAATAATCTCATCTACATTCATCACGTTTTTTCCGTATGTGCCCAAACCCAGAGAATCATTCTCCAGACTCTGACAGGCTTTTTGAATAGCTTCTGTGAAGCTTCTGCCAATTGACATTACTTCACCTACAGATTTCATCTGTAAACCCAGTGTATCGTCGGCTCCTTTAAATTTATCGAAGTTCCAGCGGGGTATTTTTACAATTACATAGTCCAGTGCAGGCTCAAAATAAGCTGATGTGGTTTTTGTAATCTGATTTTTTAATTCGTCTAAACGATATCCGATAGCCAGTTTTGCGGCAATCTTAGCGATAGGATAACCTGTGGCTTTAGATGCCAGGGCTGAACTTCGGCTTACACGCGGATTAATTTCAATAGCAATAATTTCTTCTGTTTCAGGATTCAGAGAGAACTGCACATTACATCCTCCGGCAAAATTACCCAGTTCGCGCATCATTTTGATAGCGGTGTTACGCATCAGCTGAAAAGCGGTATCACTCAACGTCATGGCAGGAGCTACGGTAATACTATCGCCCGTATGAATACCCATTGGGTCAAAATTCTCTACCGTACAGATAATCACCACATTATCAGCGTTGTCTCTTAATAATTCCAACTCAAATTCTTTCCATCCAAGAACGGCTTTTTCAACTAAAACCTCGTGGATGGGTGATGCATTCAACCCTCTGTTCAATGCTTCATCCAAATCTTCTTTGGCGTGTACAAAACCACCTCCGGTTCCACCTAAAGTAAAAGAAGGGCGTATAACTAATGGAAAACCAATTTCTTGTGCGAATTCTTTTCCTTCCAGATAACTGTTGGCAGTTTTAGCCGGAGCTACCGGAATACCCATTTCAATCATCCATTGGCGGAATTTTTCTCTGTCTTCGGCTTTATCAATTGCCTTGATATCTACACCAATTAATTTTACATTGTATTTTTCCCAAATGCCAAATTCTTCCACTTCTTTACAAAGGTTAAGGGCAGTTTGTCCACCCATGGTAGGAAGCACGGCATCTATCTGATGCTCTTCCAGAATTTGCTCAATACTTTCCACGGTAAGCGGCAGAAGGTATACGTGGTCAGCCATCATCGGGTCAGTCATGATGGTTGCCGGATTGCTATTGATAAGTGTTACTTCAATTCCTTCTTCTTTAAGACTTCTGGCAGCCTGCGAACCTGAATAGTCAAATTCACAAGCCTGTCCGATAACAATTGGTCCGGAACCGATAATAAGTACTGATTTTATAGAAGTGTCTCTTGGCATAGTAGTTAATAATAAATTGCGCAAATATACTTGAAATGAAAGAAAACAAAGCGTAAAACACCCATAAAATTTAAGAATTAAAATTAAAATATTATGCTTTTGCATTCCGGACAGAATCCATTCAATAAAAAAGCTGATTCTTAATATTTTACATTACATTTGTTACGCACTCATTAAATTCCGGATGGAGCAAATGCAGAATAAGGTTATTTGGATTACGGGTGCTTCTTCGGGGATTGGAGAGGCATGTGCTTATGCTTTCTCTGCACTGAATTGTCGTTTGATTCTCACGGCTACCAATCAGGAAAAATTACTGTTTGTGCAGAACAACTGTAAACAAAAAGGTGCA
>JAEWWO010000302.1 GCA_023396345.1 Bacteroidota bacterium | reverse complement strand
GTTTTGGACCTCCATTAATACCACCAGCTTGTCCTGAAATGATTTTATCGCACGCAGCAATGCATTGATCATACATTGGAGTTCCATTCCATTTTTCAGCATTCAAATAAAGCTCTGCTAACATTGCATAGCCTGCTGTTTGTGAAACTCTCCCGATAATTTCATTAGAGTAGGGCAGAAGGCTAGGTACATTTTCTTCCAGTTCGGTTTTTACAAATTCAAAAACCTCTGCTTTGGGACGAGTTTCAGGGGACTGGGGTTCTCCTACTGTAGTAACTATAGGAATATTTCCCCACAATTCCATCGCTTTCATATAATGAAAAGCTCTTAAAACTTTTAATTCAGCGTTAATAGCTGTCAACTCTGTTTGATCCATTCCAACTGTTGCTGCGTCCAACTGTGAGATATCCGCTATTGCTGCATTTACGAAACCAACTCCTGTCCATATTAATCTCCAGGCATCTCTCATTCTTCCCTCGTCAGCTGTTCATGTATGATGATGAAGTCTTATGTGGTCTCCTCCATCATAGCCGTGTCTGCCTTTTTGTGGCCATGCTATTTGATCTGCAGAAGATTCTGAGTGAAAGCAATAGCCGTTCTGACCGGTAGGAGCCATCCACGCCTGCATATGTGTGAAAGGTCTTAAAGCTGCTTGCAATACTTCCCTTCTGTTGTTGTAAAAATTATCTTTTGTGATATCGCTATATGTTTTTTCATCAAGCTTCGTACAGCTTATTATGCTAAATAAGCTTAAAACGATGGCTGAGAAGAAAGTTATTTTTAAATAACTATTTATTATTTTCATAATTAATCAGTTTTATCTATTTTAAATTATAATGATTTAGAAGGCTATTTGTAAACCAATTGCCCAAGATTTAGTACGTGGATAAAATCCTCTTGCATCAACGCCTGCCTCAAATCCTAAGTCTAATAACTCGGGATCTATGCCAGAATATTTAGTGAAAGTAGCGAGATTTCTTCCTGTTATATATACTCTTAGATTTTTAATATAATCATTAAGGACGTTTTGAATATTATATCCCAGAGTAAGGTTATCCAATTTTACAAAATCTCCTTTTTCCAAATAATAATCCGAGTATTGAGGATTATCATCTAAATCATTATGTGTGGTAATGGCGGATTCCAAGAGATTGTTAGGTAACCATTTTTTATTGCCAAAATAAATATCCTTAGCATTCAGTATATCAAATTTGAATTTTCCTCTAAAGAATAGTGTAAGATCTAAGTTTTTATATCTGAAAACATTATTTAAAGAGGCTTGATATTTAGGGACACCATTTCCGATTGTGGTTAAGTCCTCATTTGTCATATCAGAAGCCATTGCTACTGTACCATCTGCTTTATAAAATTGCCACTTGCCCTCAGGTGTGAAGCCTGCAAATCTTTTACCATAAAAATTTCCAATTGCACTTCCTTCCCAAATTCTAATAGCATTTCCCAGATTTCCGGGAGAGGGTAGCCCTGCAAATTCTAAGAAGTTAGCTTGGAAGTTTTCGCTTGAAAGCTTGGAAAGTGTGTTAAACTGTGAGTTGGCAGCCAGGTCGATAGTCCAACTGAAGTCTCTTTTTTGAATGGCTCTTGCTGATATAAATAACTCTACACCTTTATTGGTTATTTCACCTACGTTTGTGTACAATCTATCTTGTATGTAAGGAGGTTGAGGCACATAGTAGCTATAAAGCAAATCAGTAGTTTTTCTATTATAAACATCAAAAGACCCGCTAATTCTATTATTTAGAATAGAGTAATCTAAACCAATGTTTAATTCACTCTTTCTTTCCCATCTTAGGTTTGGATTAGGGTTTCTGGCTGGTCCGTAGGTTTGGAAAAACACTCCGCTTTGAGGATAAACGCCTCCGGTAGATAAAGTAATAAGGGATTGGTAGTTAGGAATTCCCTGATTACCGGTAACACCATATCCTGCTCTTAATTTAAGATTATTTATAACACTTACTGACTGCATAAAAGCTTCTCGGTGTATATTCCAACCTATTGAAACAGCTGGGAATAACCCCCATTTGTTATTAGCGCCGAAACGGGAAGAGCCTTCACGCCTTAATACTGCTTGTAGAAAATACTTATTATCATAAGCATAATTAATACGACCAAAGAAAGCGATTAAAGTATTATCTTCTTTTCTACTTCCCATTCCAGGACGAGGAAGTTTTGTATTGTTTATGGCAGATCCTGCACCTAAATCCCAATCCAGATAGGCATCTGAAGAAAATCCATTATTATGAACTTCAAATCTTTCCCAAGTTTCATACTGGTAAGAATATCCTCCTAAGATGTTGAAAGAATGGACATTATTAAAAATCTTCTGATAATCGATAGTTGATTCAAAGGTCTTTTGCCAAGCAAGCCAGTTGTATTTTCGCGCATAGGACATTCCCTGGTAATTACTTTGAGGTCTTTGATCCCAATCTTGTGAAGATCTGAATTGACGATCATTATACATATCTCTCAGATAAGAACCAAAAGCGGTAATATTTAATCCTTCTAAAGGATTTAAAATTAATCTGGCATCTCCGGAGAATGTTTGTTGATCTCTTTCTGATATTCTGTGTGCAAGTCTTGATAAAGGATTATAGTTATTATAAGTTTGTAATTGAGTAAATCCTCCATATCCTTCAGGGTCTAATAATGGAGCTGTAGGATTCCATTGTATAGCCTGTTCAAAATCGCCTCCACCACCACCAAGGAGATTAGCTTTATTTACATTTGCCGCAATATTCATTTGCATGGTAAGCATATCTTTTAATCCTTTTTGGTTAAAATTGATTCTACCACCGAATTGATCTCTCTCATTTTGCTTAGCAATACCTTGTGCCCCGTTAAAGTAAACAGAACCTCTATAATTAGATTTTGCCGAACCTCCAGAAGCTGCAAGGTTATAGTATTGACTAATATTTTCTTTATTGATTAGCTCTGAAAATAAATCAGTAGAAGATCCAAAGTCCTGATCTGCATTAATAACTCCTTCTGATATTAATCTTCTAAAATCTGCTGCATTTAAATTATCGGGTCTTTTATCTACAAATTCTCGTTGTAAATAAGTAGATAGTTCAAAACGAGGCTCTCCTGCTC
>JAEWWO010000290.1 GCA_023396345.1 Bacteroidota bacterium | reverse complement strand
AAGCAATACATTAAAAGGTATACCTTCAAATCTGTAAGCAGGTACGGATGCTGATTCCCAGAACTTCAAATCGCTCATATGGCTCCATGTAAGATTATCGTCTTTAATGGCTTTTTCCCAGGCATCTTTTTCTTTATCCAAGGACACGCCGAGTATGGTAAAATTTTTATCTTTAAACTGATTGAAAGCCGCTACAACATTAGGATTTTCTGCACGGCAGGGACCACACCAGCTTGCCCAAAAATCTACCAGTACATATTTTCCTTTAAAGTCAGATATCTTCATTTGTTTTCCATCGGGAGTTTGCATGGTTAATTCCGGAGCCTGCTGATTCAGCAAAGAATAAGCTACTGATTGTCCGCCCTGTGTATTATTGTTATTCATAGCTGCAATTTGTGTTGTGATAAGGCTCGACAAATCAGTCAGCTTTTTATAATCTTTAAATTTAGCCGCCGCTTCCTTAGCAAGTTGTTCCAGATCGTTGGGAGCAAAACTTCTGCTGGCTAAAGCAGATATTGCAAAGTAAGCACCGGCAGGGCTTTTAGCGTTTTTTACGTAATTGGTTACACTCGCATTTAAATCTCCAATTCTTGATTCTCTGCTTTGCATTACCGCCTGAACAAGACTATCCTCAGAGGCTGTACGTGTAGTTTTATTTTGCAGTTCGTCCACTTTCATAAAATCAGAAATGAGCGCAGAATCCTTTGCATTGTAATCATTCATAAAAGTATACAATTCTTCTGTAGAGGAGGAACCGCTTACCTTTGAGCGAAATAAGTCAGCTCCGTTAAGTGTAATATCCAGATCCTTATTATCATTAATAAATATAAATTGTTTAGAATCACTTCCATCGATAATAATTCTGTAAATACTTTCTTCACCTGCATTTCCTTCGAGCTTAAAAGTTCCGTCTGCGGCTATGCTTGCAGTATCTACCGACATGGGATTATTGTTTTCCATAGAAAGTAAATCCAGAGCAACATTGGATGCTGTTAAGTTTTCCAATTTACCGTTGATGGTAAATTTTCCACCTTTATTATTGTTACAGCCAATCACCAATATAGCTGCCAACATCAATACAAAAAATTGTTTCATCGTCAATTTTATTTTAAATGAATATTAAGCCTGAACAAAGGGATTGTTTCTTTTCTCGTATCCGATGGTGGTGGTAGCACCATGGCCGGAATAAACAGTTACATCGTCGGGCAGTGTATATATTTTGGTTTTTATGTTATTAATCAGTTGTTCATGATTTCCGCCGGGCAAATCGGTTCTGCCTATGCTTTCTCTGAAAAGCACATCTCCGGCAATCAGAACCTTTTGTGTTTCGTTATAAAAGCACACGCCTCCGGGCGAATGTCCGGGCGCTTCAATCACCACCATCTCTTCCTCTCCTATTTTAATGGTGTCTCCTTCTTTAAAATAAGAAATGTTTCCTGTGTATTTTTCAAAGGTTAAACCATATTTAGCAGCCATGTCATTACCATTCTCAAGCAAATATTTTTCATCGGCATGTATGGCAATATCAACATTGTATTTTTTATGTACCCATTGTACAGAAAAGATATGATCTATGTGGCAATGTGTGTTGATTATATTTTCGATGGTAAAACCTGCACGCAGTACTTCCTGCTCGAATCTTTCTTTCTCTGCCGTGAAATACATACCGGGGTCTATAACCACTGCGCTGCCTTTGTCGTCAGATAAAAGATAGGTATTTTCCTGAAACGGACTGAAAGTAAAACTTTGAATTTTTATCATAACAATTAATTACATTTCCCACTCCAGCTCTCCAAAATCAAATTCTTCAAGCATAGAGGTTTTAATCATCAGCTTACCCATATTATTTACGCCAATTACCTCACCTTCAAAGCTGATATTTTCTTTTTTGAAACGTACGTTTTGACCCTTTTTGTATAAGTAATGATTGTATTCGTTTAGTATTTTCTGATATTCTTCTTCCTGAAACAGTTGAAAATATTTTTCTACATCTTCATACAACTCAGCCGTTAATTTAGGTACATCAAAATCAACGCCCCGAATCATTTTCAGCGACACAGCCTTGTACGGCATATTACTCTGAAACTCTTCCTGATTCACATTGATGCCCAATCCCACAACAGACCATGTCCATTTTTGTCCGATTATCTTATTTTCAATCAACATACCTCCTGCCTTTATGTCACCCCAGAAAATATCGTTGGGCCATTTTAACTTAACTTTTTCATCCGTATACACATGTCTTGAAAAAAATGCTCTGGCAGCTAAAGCCATTGCTGCGGAAAGGTAAAACTGTTCTGAAACAGGTGCATCGGGCTGTAGAGCCACCGACAGTAAGATGTTCTTATCCTTCTCACTTTGCCATTTCTTACCTCTCTGCCCCTTACCGGAAGTTTGGTATACCGCAGCCCAGGCCTGACCATGACTTGCATTTCCGTCATCTATTTGTTGCATGGCATAGTTGTTGGTGCTGTCTGCTTCGTCTAAAATCGTTAATTGTCGGCTAAATATTTGCATTAATTTTAATAAAAAGAATGTTACATTTGCGAAGATAAGTTTTTGCGCCGTTTTTTACTAATTTTATACAGACTAACAGCGTACTTTAACGGAAAATATTTATTAACATAAAAAACAGAAAATAAACTTTTTGGGTAAACAGAAAACAGAAGTAAAAGAGCGTACCAAGTACAAAAAACTCGCTAAAAATGCCAAAATTCTAAAAGTGATTGTGGCTGCCATTCAGGAAAAGAAGGGCGAAAATATTCTCTCGCTTGATTTAAGAAAAATCGATGAAGCTGTTGGAGATTTTTTTATTATTTGCGAAGCTTCCAGTACTACACAAATAAGAGCTATTGCAGATTTCATCCAGCAGGAAGTGAAAGAAAAATGTAAAGAAAGTCCATTTAAAGCAGAAGGCTACGATGCCCTGCACTGGATTATTCTTGACTACGTAAATGTAGTGGTACACATTATGCTTCCCAATATCAGAGGCTATTACAAACTGGAAGAACTGTGGAGCGACGCAGTTGAAAATGTTTACGAAGAAACTGCTTAACCAAAAGCGAAGTTTTATAAATAACTAATTTGAATGTCAGAACAACAACAAAGACCAAAAATTCCGGGCAACTTTGGCAACAATAAGAAAAACAATAATTCGGGCAGAAATATATACCTGATATATATGATTATTTTCATGGGTATCATCGGATATGTCATGTTCTGGAATCCTTCTACATCAGATACCCGCAGCATTACAGAGCAGGTGTTCAGATACAACATGCTTAAACAGGGAGATGTAGAAAAGATTGAACAGGTGAAGAACAAAGAAATTGTAAGAGTCTATATTAAAAAAGACAGCCTGAACAAAGAATACTACAATCAGTTTTTTAAAGATGTACCTGCTGCTACAGTAAGTACTATCAAGAAGGCAGCCGAGACACAACCTTTGTTTTACTTTAATGTAATCAACTGGGATGCCTTTGAAAAAAGCATGGCTGACTTTTACAAAGAGAATCCGGAAGTAAAAGAAGTTTCCTCTAAAATTACCGACGAAGGCGGATGGATGAACAGCGGATGGTTCAGCACAATTATTACCCTGATACTGATGATATTTATCTGGATTATTCTGATGCGTAAAATGAGTGGCGCTGCCGGTGGTGGAGGCGGCGGTGGCGGAGGAATATTCTCCATCGGAAAATCCAAAGCTCAGTTATTTGATAAAGGTTCTAAAGTAAATATTACTTTTAAAGATGTTGCCGGTTTAGACGAAGCAAAAGTGGAAGTGATGGAAATTGTAGACTTCCTGAAGAATCCAAAAAAATACACCAATCTGGGAGGTAAAATTCCAAAAGGCGCATTGCTGGTGGGCCCTCCGGGAACGGGTAAAACCCTTATAGCGAAAGCCATGGCGGGCGAAGCGCAGGTTCCGTTCTTCAGCCTTAGCGGCTCTGACTTTGTTGAAATGTTTGTGGGTGTGGGTGCCAGCCGTGTAAGAGATTTATTTAAACAGGCAAGAGAAAAAGCACCTTGTATAATATTTATTGATGAGATTGATGCTATTGGTCGTGCGCGTGGTAAAAATGTAATGATCAGCAACGATGAGCGCGAAAATACACTTAACCAGTTACTGGTTGAAATGGATGGATTCGGAGGCGAAAGCGGTATTATTATTCTGGCTGCTACCAACCGTCCTGATGTACTGGATTCAGCCTTACTGAGACCAGGACGTTTCGACAGACAAATCAGCATTGACCTTCCTGATGTAAAAGGAAGAGAAGCGATATTTAAAGTACACCTCGGACCAATTAAAGTTTCTGAAAATCTTGACCTCAATAAACTGGCAGAACAAACTCCGGGCTTCTCCGGAGCAGATATTGCCAACGTGTGTAACGAAGCAGCGCTGATCGCTGCCCGTAAAAACAAAAACGCTGTTGACTTCTCCGATTTTCAGGATGCAATAGACAGAGTGATTGGCGGTCTGGAAAAGAAAAACAAAATCATCGCTCCAAGCGAAAAGAAAATCATTGCTTATCACGAAGCAGGACATGCCGTGTGCGGATGGTTCCTTGAGCATGCTTATCCGTTGCTGAAAGTTACCATTGTACCAAGAGGCACGGCTGCACTGGGTTACGCACAATATACTCCTAAAGAACAATATCTGTACAACACCGATCAGTTACTAGATCAGATTTGTATGACTTTAGGCGGACGTGCGGCAGAACAAATATTCTTCGGTAAAATATCAACAGGTGCATCCAACGATTTGCAACAGGTAACGCGTATTGCCTATTCAATGATAATGGTGTATGGCATGAACGATAAAATAGGAAACGTAAGCTATTACGATCCGCAAAACGAAAATGCCTTCAGTAAACCTTACAGCGAAGAAACTGGAAAAATGATTGATGAAGAAGTAAGAAGAATTATTGAAGAAGCTTACGACAGAACAGTGGCTTTGCTTACAGAAAGGAAAGAGGAAGTAGAAAAACTTGCAAAGGAATTACTGGAAAAAGAAGTGCTTTACAAGTCAGATGTAGAAAAGCTTATAGGCGAAAGACCATTTGGTATTGAAGAAGATATTGCA
Source organism: Bacteroidota bacterium (assembly GCA_023396345.1). GTDB lineage: Bacteria > Bacteroidota > Bacteroidia > Chitinophagales > Chitinophagaceae > Haoranjiania. The sequence continues at coordinate 1,845 of JAEWWO010000290.1, read as the reverse complement.
CATCATAACACTGACGGTGGTATCAGCACGGGAGTTCCTCCCTTCAGCATTGAAGATCAGCCGGAAAATCCTGAACAGCAAATTGATGCTAAAGATTAATTTCAATTTTATTTAAAATATAAAAATCACAATCTTCCCGATTGTGATTTTTTTTGAGACATAATTAATTAATACGTTATTCAGTAAAATGATTTTATTTTTGTTTAAAACATATTCACAGATGCAGAAATTTATTTTTATTTTTTTATTATTATTTCAATTCAACGCTTTCTCTCAAAATGCAGATTCCATCAGCTTTGTACAGGCTGACTGGAATAAAACAAAAGTGAAACATAAAGTTCATTTTTATCAGCATCATTTCAATAATAAAAATCTTTTCAACTCCAATCAAAATATTTCTTATATAGAAATAAAAAAAGGTTGTTTTGCTCCAAAACTGCAAATCGGTTACGATAAGCAAAAACTTATTACGACCAGTAATTTTGGTAAACAATACAATGCAATCGCAGCAATAAACGGCTCCTTCTTCGATATAAAAAACGGAGGCTCCGTAAATTATCTGCGCATCAATAATGAAGTGATTGATACAAACAGAATAGCCTCACAGACACGCCGGGGACAAAGGGCTTTAGCGGTTGTGGGAATTGATAAAAAAGGTCATTTACATGTGGCTAAATTATCCGAACAAACCAATTGGGAACAAGGCTTTAGCTGGCCAAATATGCTGGCTTCCGGACCCATCCTTCAATACAACGGAAATACAGAAGAACTCAACGATGAAAAATTCAATACTGCCCGTCATCCACGCTCTGCTGTAGGAGTGAAGCCTAACGGCAATGTTATTCTGCTGACTGTAGACGGACGGAATGCTAATGCGCAGGGCGCTGATATGTGGGAACTGCAAAAAATCATGCGCTGGCTGGGCTGCACATCATCCATGAATCTTGACGGCGGAGGCTCTACAACGCTGTGGATAAAAGGCTTTTCGGACAACGGCGTGGTCAACTATCCTTCTGACAATAAAAAATGGGATCATTTCGGAGAAAGAAAAGTTGCTAATGTAATTCTGGTTAAATAAAATAGCGAAAAAAGAATCTTCACTGATTTACTATTTTGGCAATCAATTTGTTAACTTTATTGAAAATTGATACCAACATGGTTCTAAAGACTTTATCTCTGTTTTTTTTGTTTTTACTTACTACTGCTTTATCGATGGCGCAAAACGATACCATCAAATTAAAATATGATTCAAGTTATTACGAACGTTATCCGCACAAACTTATAGTAACACCTTTTGTAGTAAAGAATTTTCAGGCAGTTACCTTATCGTCACCGGATGCAGATGATGCTGTAAAATATTATGCCAACGCTCCTGCCGGTATAGGTCTGCGTGTGGGCTACGACTGGCTGGCTATAGGTGCTTCGTACGGTACAGGCTTTATTGATCCGGATTATACCAAGGCAAAGGGAAAAACAAAAGCATTGAATCTGCAAACCACATTTGCAGCAAAAGCACTTTTAATAGATATATATTATCAGAAATACAAAGGCATGTATTTGCGTGCAGATGATGTACCCTCTTACACTTCCGAACCTTACTACGTGCGTCCTGACATTGACAGCAGAATGCTGGGCGTAACAGCCAGTTATGTTTTCAACGGAAGAAAATTTTCTATACGCCCGCCATTTAAATATGATACTTGGCAGAAAAAATCAGCAGGGTCATTGTTGGCAGGAGTTGAATATCTGATGGGCTCTATTAAAGGCGACAGTGCATTGATACCGCTTTCCTACGCATCTTCTTTCCCTCAAAAAAATATTCAGGAAATGAAGTATATGCTATTC
>JAEWWO010000279.1 GCA_023396345.1 Bacteroidota bacterium | reverse complement strand
GAGTATCTACAGAAAAACTTACCAAATCTTTTCTATGGGTAAGAATATCTTTTACTCTGCGCGAATCAAAATCAAAAACGTTATTGATTAATTCTCTTTCAGAATCTTCAATAGCACCGCCTTCTTCACTTTCAGAAATAATCAATTTAATTTCTTCTTCTGTATGAATATCCTGCTCTTTGACAGGTGTAATGCCAATTATTTTTAAAATAAAATTAGCGAATCCGTTCATTACATAAATCACCGGTTTAAAGAGAAAATAAAATATGCGCAAAGGAATAGCTACAGCCATTGTGGTAGGCGCAGACTTACGGATGGCGATGGATTTGGGAGCCAGTTCGCCAAATACGATGTGCATTACGGTAATGATAATGAAGCCCAGCGGAGCTGCAATTTTATGCGGGTCGAGGTAATTATACAAACCCGGGAAATATTCAAATCCCCTGATTAGTATTCCTTCCATAACGCTCTCTCCCACCCAACCAAGTCCCAATGAGGCTATGGTGATACCCAACTGTGTTGCAGCCAGATAATTATCAAGATTGTTGGTAACAATACGGGCAGCTTTCATCACTTTGGGAGAAGCATCGGACCCGCTGAGTTGTGAAGAACGAACCTTTACAATAGCAAACTCTGCTGCTACAAAAAAACCATTTAAAAGTACAAGGAATATGGTAAACGCTATTTTCCAGCCGCTGACCGGATCTGTAGCAAATATGTTTAATAAGCTACTCGAGGGAGGTATATCTGAAATCATTAAGTTCTATAAATAGTGAACGGTGCAATATTACGAATAATTCTTGTCACCACAAAAAAGCTGCATCTATATTGTGTTAAGAATCAGTCATATTCTAGTCATCCAACTCAGCATCGCCAAAATTTTCTTCGCTGTCGGTGTCCTGCCCATCATCTCCGTCATGGCTAAAACCATCCGCATCTTTGTTTAAATCGTACTTTTCTTCAATATCAACAAACTGCTCGCCGAGTACATTATTTTTGGCATATTGTTGCGGACCCGGACCTTCGGTGCGCGATACGTAAGGATAAGTTTTATCTTTAGCTTCTTCTTTTACAACCGCAATTAAATCAACATAAAATACCCAGTTTTTTGCGAAATCGTATTCATAAATAAACTTTTGATTGGTTGAGAAAATTTCATTTCCAATCTTTGTTTCCTCCATTAATAACGGTTTCACTTTATAAGCTTTATCATATTCTTCCAGAGATATTTCTCTACCTTTTTTCCAGTCTTCATTGCTACGATAAAAGGTAGCCTGATGTTTTTTATCAAATGCATATGCAGTCAGAATTGCCTCGTGCAGTTCCCTGAAATTCTGCGAATGTTTTATTATCACATCTCGATATACACCAAACTCATCTTCCGGATATACTCTGAATTTTAATAAAGCCATATTTTTAGTTGTTAATTATTAATTTTTTCAAGCCCCAATTCATTTCCTTTTTTTATCATCAGTGCAAATGCTTCTTCATAATTATTACCAATATCACCATCAAGTATGGCTTCGCGCACAGCATCCTTTATTATACCTACATTTCTTCCCGGACCTATACCAAACGTTGCCATAATTTCTTCGCCGGATATGGGAGGTTGCCAGTTGCGAAGCTTGTCTGAGGCTTCTACTTCCTGCATACGCTCTGCTACCATCGTAAAGTTTTGCAGATATTTTTCAACCTTTTGTTTATTCTTACTGGTAATATCTGCACGGCACAAAGTCATTAAATCATCTATTTCCTCTCCTGCTTCAAACAACAATCTGCGAACGGCACTGTCTGTAATATTTTCTTTAGTAAGACTGATGGGACGCATGTGTAAACCTACCAGCTTTTCCACATACTTCATTTTCTCATTAAGCGGCAATTTAAGTGCCGAAAAAATTTTCTTCACCATTTTAGCACCCACTACTTCATGTCCGTGAAAAGTCCATCCGGCATTATTATCAAACTGTTTTACCCTGGGTTTACCTATATCGTGCAGCAAAGCCGACCAGCGTAACCACAGATTATCAGTTTCTCTACTGATATTGTCCAGCACCTGCAATGTATGATAAAAATTATCTTTATGCCCTACGCCTTCTACTCTCTCTACTCCTGCCATAGCAGCAAATTGCGGAAATATTATTTTAAGCAATCCTGTTTTATACAATAAATCCCAGCCGATTGAAGGCTTTTTGCTGAGCATTATTTTATTCAACTCGTCTGTGATTCTTTCCTGCGAAACAATTGTGATGCGGTCTTTGTGCTGTGCAATAGCAGCAAGCGTTTCATCTTCAATTGTAAAATTTAATTGTGTGGCAAAGCGTATAGCACGCATCATGCGCAATGGATCGTCGCTGAAAGTAATGCCCGGCTCCAGTGGTGTTCTGATAATTTTCAACTGCAAATCCAACAAGCCTTTGAAAGGATCTATCAGCATTCCGTAATCATCTTCATTAAGGCTTACAGACAGAGCATTTATGGTAAAATCTCTGCGCTTCTGATCATCAGCCAGAGTGCCGGATTCAACATGGGGTTTTCGGCTTTCTGTACGGTAACTTTCTTTTCTTGCTCCTACAAATTCTATTTCAAAGTCTGGTAATTTTACCTGCGCCGTTCCAAAGTTTTTAAAGAAAGAAACAGGAGGTTTATTGGGAGCAAATCTTTCCGCAACTGCATGAGCCAGGGCAATAGCATCGCCCAGACAAACTATATCAATATCTTTGGAAGGACGCTGCAACACTTTATCGCGCACAAAACCACCGATAACAAAAGACTGCACATCAATCTCACGAGAGGCGGCAGCTATCTTTTTAAATATAAATAATTCTCTATCGTTACAGGAAATCTGCATATTACAAATATCAGTTGAATCAAATGGTCTGTAAGATTAATTTAATTTTATCTCGAACAATTTAGACCAGCGTTTTCCGGTTACAAAAAAAGTTTTGGTTTCCGGGTTGTAAGCTATACCGTTGAGCAGGTTATTTCCATCTACTTCCGCTCCGTTCAGCGGTGCAGGGTCAGCAGTTAATAATCCTACCATATTCAGTTTGCCCACTACATTTCCTGTAGCCGGATCAATTTTTACAATATCGTTGCTCATATACACATTTGCATAAATAAATCCGTCAACATACTCCAGTTCATTAAGCATTGCCACCGGACCATAGTTATTGTTTACCGTAATTTCTTTTACTACAGCAAATGTTTCCGGATCAACAAAATATAACTGACTTGACCCCGTACTTACAATTAAGTGTGTACTGTCGGTGGTCATTCCCCAACCTTCGTACGGCCAGTGATGTTCTCTGAGCAGTTCATGTGTCTTGGCATCGTACACAAAAACTTTTTTATCCATCCATGTTAAATAATAAAGTTTATCATTTATAATAGATGAACCTTCTCCGAACAAGGGCGCAGGCAACTCTGCAAGTTTTTGCGTGCTTCCATCTTCTACATTTACTTTTAAAACCCAGCTTGTACCGCTCTCTCCGGTAGATTCGTACAAATCGCCGTTATTAAAAAATAAACCCTGTGTAAAAGAAGTTGTATCGTGCGGATATATTTTTACCAATGCATAGTTGATATCTGCAGGAGGCGGCACAGCCGAAGCATTATTATCGCCCTGCGTATCTGTATCAGTATCTTTACAGGAAAACAGCGTTACGGTAAGCAGAACTGCCAGAAGTGATGAAGACAAAAATTTCATGTATCTGTTTTTGATTGGTACAAAAATAATAAAGTCCGGCGATTTGTACCGGACTTTACTATTGTTTAATGTTAATTACTTTTTTTATTCTTTTGTGCCAGGCTCTACCTGTTCTACTTTTACCTTAGCTACTCCGTGTCCAAGAATACCTATATGTTTGGCATGTTTTGAAGTCATATCTACAATTCTGCCTTTTGCTGCCATTCTGGGATGCATTCTGTCAGTAACCTTAGCTACAAAAGATTTACCGTTTCTCGGATTGGTAACTCTTACCCATGTATTCAGTTTAAAATGATTGCTGGCAACATTTGCTTTGGAATGACTAAAAATTTCGCCGTTTGCTACCCTTCTTCCTTCAAAATAAGAGGCATAATAAGTACCCGAACCATTCAATACCTTTCCGGAAACTTTTTTAACAGACGGACCAACAACAGAAGAAGTTTTATTTTCTTCTTTATTTTTTACAGGTATTCTGAAGTTTTTAAGTGAAAGGGAATCTGAAGGTGGAGCCGAAATTAAACGTAGTTTTGGTTCATTAGCATCATTAGCGGCTCTTTCAGGAGTTGTAAAACTTAGTAAAGAAAGGCCTAATAAGCTTACTAAAAATTTCATTCGTTCTTTTTTGGTTTACAAATTTGATTTTTATGTGGAACTTTCAGTATGTTTACATTTGTGAAAAGCTCCAAAATCATATACATCATTTTTATCTTGGCATCCTTTTTGAATTTTAGTTTCTGTAAGGATAGCCGTTCCCAAAATGGAGGAACAAATACTGAAAACCATACCTCAGGCATCATTTTCGATAAAAGCGAGCACAAAGGTAAAGGTATTTTTCAGGAAAATCAGCCGTTAGTAAATCTTTTTAACATAATTCCACACCTTAAAACTGAATGGCATTATGCCGGTTTTAACAATTTTACGGGTCAAATACTGTACAAAAACCCCAAACCTTATCTGGTAAAACCTGCCGCCGAAGCCCTCAAAAACGTAGCAGATTCTCTGCAAAAGCTGGGATTGGGTATTTTACTGTTTGATGCTTACCGTCCACACAGCGTATCAGTAAAAATGTGGAAAATAGTACAGAATCCGGCTTATGTGGCTGATCCTTCAAAAGGCAGCAACCATAATCGTGGTACGGCAGTTGACATGAGTTTATATGATTTAAAAACAGGAAAAGCACTGAAAATGCCTACCAAATTTGACGATTTTACACCAAAAGCACATCTGGATTATAATAAATTACCCGCAACAGTAAAAAGAAACAGAGATTTATTAAAAAACATCATGTCGCATTTCGGTTTCAGACCTTATAATCAGGAATGGTGGCACTATACCTTTATTACCACTAAAAAATACGAAATCTTAAACATTGATTTCAGCGAGCTTCCCGATTAAATTTTGCGAAAAAAATTTCATCTAAACACTTATATGAATACAAACAACACAAAACGCTCCGGAATTACTACTGTCGGATTATTAATATTAATCGTAATCATCGGCGTTTTAGCCTATTTTCTGGGTAAAAAATCCAACAATGTAGTTATTGAAAATATTGCTACCAATACCGCCATCATTAAACAAATATCAGAACTTTCTTCGCTGGAAGTACAGGGCAATGCCACTATTAAAAGTACCAACGTACAAAACGATGGCAGCCTTACAGATAACTTACGCAAATTGTTCATGGAAAATACCATCAACATTACGGTTCCGTATGTTGGAAAATATGGCGTAGATCTGGAAAAACAGGAAATAGATGTGCATGAAGAAAACAAAAAAATTATTGTATCGCTGCCCCAGCCTAAACTGTTGAGCTACGAAATAAGAATGAACAAAGTTTCTTTTGCAGCCAACCGTGGATGGCTGCAACCTGAAAATACAGAACACTTTAGCAAGCTGGAACAAAAGCTGTATGAGCAATCGCGCCAACAACTGGAAAATAATATCACCTACTCCAATCAGGCTAAAGCTAAAATTGTAAAAACTTTGCAGGAATATTATAAACCCACAGGCTATCAACTGGAAGTATATTTTGCTGATGAGAAGTATGATTTGAATATTGAAAGTGATCAATAAAATTTCTAAATAATTTTATTACTTTTGAAAAAATTTCATCTTAAATTGAATCTTATGCTTAAGCTTATTCAAAAAAAATCATATTTTGTATTCATTTGCTTGTCTTTAATATTCTTATTATTCAATACAGTATCCTGCTCT
>JAEWWO010000254.1 GCA_023396345.1 Bacteroidota bacterium | reverse complement strand
GCGCAAGTCTTGCCGCTTCAATGATTGCCTCTACTTTGTCTTCGTCTACTATTTTGCCGCTCATTTTTTTAGCAGCGTATCTCCAGTTTAATGCTTCCAGCAGTTCCATAATGATTGTCTTTGATGCAAAGTTCGCTTATTCTTCTTAAAGAAAGATAGATGTTTAAACAATTGACAGTATTTCAACAAAGACTTGTTGATGTAGGAGCGCTCCACTTGGCGCGTTCCTACAAAGAAATTATTTCTTTAATTGTTCTTATTACTCCATTTTCATTATTACTGTATTCGGTCTGAAAGTTAGCAGCAACAATGATTTCAGGTCTTGCATTCTTCATGGCGTAGCTGTATTTCCCGGCTGACATCATTTCCAAATCATTAAGATAATCGCCGAAAACCATAGTTTCATCGTAACTTATCTGCAATTTATTCTGCAACACTTTTACCGCTTTACCTTTATTGGTTTCTATATTATTTATATCCAGCCAGTGTTTTCCTGATACGGCAATTTTAAATTTATCTTCATACTGTTTAAAATGCGCATAACTGTTTTGCTGTGAGCCTGACCGGTCATACATTGTAAACTTAAGACAGTCATCATCAACATTATCGAGTGAGTCTGCTAATTCAAGTTTTTTATGATATTTTGAAGCATAGTCCCATAGTTCTTTATCATCATTTTCAACATACGCACTTTTCGCTCCTGAGTAAATAATATCCGCATTCTCTATCTTTCTGCCTGTTTCAATCAACAAAGGCATATCCTTTTTTTCAATAGGATTTGTATACAGGCATTCATCATTCAACATAACAATGGCGCCATTTTCAGCAAGAATATAGCACCTTTCTTTTATTCTCTCAAAAACATCCACCAGATTAAAATATTGTCTTCCACTGGCTATTACAAAACGGATATTTTTATTGTGTAATGCTTCTTCAATCTGCCAGAAATTTTCAGGTAATTGCTTATCGTCATTCAACAACGTACCGTCCATGTCACATACAATCAACTTAATCATCGCATTTATATTTTAAAGCGTCAAATGTAAATAATGTTTCTTAACTCGATACAATCATTTATTTTTGTTCACTAAAAGTTTACATTGTTCAATGAAATATTCACAAATTATAGGAGTAGGATTATGTATTTTACTAATTAGTTTCTCATTTATTCCATGGGTATATATTCCTTCTATAGACAAAAATGTCAGCGGTATGATGACGGAAGGTACCAATTTTGGTAAGCCGGCTATCATAAATATTTTCTTTACAATCATTTCTCTTATTCTTTTTCTTGTACCCAAGCTCTGGGCTAAAAGACTGAATCTGTTTATTGCTGCGCTCAACCTTGCCTGGACAATTCGTAATTTCTTTGTTGTGAGTTCTTGCTTTGCGGGGGAATGTCCGGAAAAGCAATTCGGGTTATATGCAGTAATTGTTTTGAGTATAGGCATTCTGGCAATGGCTACGCTACCTAAGATTCCGGTAAAACGCTGATTTCTTCTTTCAGTATTTTTATGAATTCATTTCTGTCAATCATTTCAGCGCCAAGGCTTTTAAGATGTGGTGTATAAACCTGACAATCAATCAGCCGAATGTTTTCTTTTCCGAGAGATTGTATAAAGGAAATAAATGCAAACTTACTGGCGTTGCTTACCTTACTGAACATGCTTTCGCCAAAAATCATTTTACCTATTTTAATGCCATACAATCCGCCTGCCAATTGATTATCATGCCATGCTTCTGCTGAAAAGGCATAACCCATTTCAAAAAGTTGGGTATAACTTTTAATGATATCGTCGTTTATCCATGTGCCATCCTGATCTTTTCTGAAAATATCTTTACACGAAACTATAACCTCCTGAAATGCAGTGTTCATGCGGAATTCAAATTTATCAGAATTAAGAACAGAACGCATACTTTTACTTATTTTCAGCTTATCGGGAAAAAGAACAAAACGCGGATCGGGACTCCACCACAGAGGCAAATCATCGTCATACCAGGGGAATATGCCGCTTTTGTAAGCAAGTAATAATCGCTCAACAGATAAATCACCACCTATGGCTAACAAGCCGTCGCCGATAGCATTTTCAACCGGAGGAAAGCATATTTTTTCATCTAATACATGGATGGACATTAGTCGGAAGAATGAGATTCTAAAGTAGCGTTGATACCTCTTTCTACAATTTCATCTTTCATGCTTTTTAATGTATCGTATTCACCTGTTTTAACGCTGCATTTACCTTTAAAGTGAATAATCATGGCACATTGTTCTGCCTGTTCCTGTTCGTGCTGACAAACTTCAATCAGTGTTTGTATCACCCAGTCAAATGTATTCACATCATCATTCCACACAATAAGATTATACTTTTGTGCGCTTTCCTGCTGAGTGTCTGTATCGGTATCTTCCCAGTGTAACGGTTTTTCACCATTGTAATTGTACATAAAACAAATGTAAAAAAATTAATCATTTTGGCAATAAAAAAACTTGTTGCAATAATTTTAAGTGGAAGTTCTTTAAATTTTTTTTGTATAAAGTGTCGTCAAATAAAATAAAGATACGCAGAGCCGACAAGTGGCGACATATTTTAATGGAATGATGTCGCACCGATGGTGCTCTTATGAATTTATCGGAATGCTTTTCTATTAATACAACACTCGTAAACGAGCTATAAAGAAAATTTTAAACTACTTCGTTTACAAATAGTTCGGATTTCATGGCAAAGGAAGAATACTAAAACTAAGCGTCATATAATGTGGATAAAGACAGCACATCAAGAAAATTATCATTATCAGTCAATTATATTAGAATTAAAATGTAATTTGCACCCGTATTTTTTTTCTATGAGGAAGATTCTAAAAAGTATAGGAGACTATTTGCTGTTGTTGAAGCGGGCTTTTTTTTCAAAGCCGGAAAACTACAGAATATACTGGAATGATTTTACCAGTCAGCTCGCTTATATGGGTATTAATACAATTCCCATTGTGGCGGTAGTATCTGTATTTTTAGGTGCCGTAACAGTTGTGCAGGTAGCTTACCAGTTAATCAGTCCTTTGTTGCCGCCTACAATTATTTCTCAGGTTGCACGTGATATTATTGTGCTGGAATTGTCTCCGACAATTTTATGCATCATTCTTGCCGGTGTTATAGGCAGTAAAATGGCTTCTGAAATAGGTAATATGCGTGTATCAGAACAGATTGATGCACTCGAAGTTATGGGAACTAATTCAGCTTCTTATTTAATAGCTCCCAAAGTAATAGCCAGCTTAATCGCTATTCCTATTCTTGTTATATTTTCTATCATTGTGGCATTGATTGGGGGTAGAATTGCTGCTGCTTCTGCAGGTATAGTTAACGGTGAAATTTACGATATGGGTTTAAGATTAAGTTTTAAACCTTTTAATATATGGTATGCATTAATTAAAGCATTTGTATTTGCCTTTATCATTAGTACATCATCTGCTTACTACGGATACAATGTAAAAGGCGGCTCTCTTGAAATAGGTAAAGCAACCACAACCGCTGTAGTTATGAGTGCTATTTTAATATTGGTAGCAGATTATGTAATTGCAGCATTACTCTTATAAATTTATTTAGTTTTATGACTCTTTTTCAGGCGATTATTTTAGGAATTATTGAAGGATTGACCGAGTTTCTGCCGGTATCTTCAACAGGACATTTAATTATCGGAAGTTCGTTACTCGGATTAGACACCAAGGATCCTTTTGTGCAACTCTTTATTGTAGCCATACAACTGGGAACTATCTTATCTGTAGTAGTGTTGTATTTCAAAAGATTTTTTAAATCAGTTAATTTCTATTATAAACTATTCGTTGCCGTATTACCTGCGGTAGCTTTAGGTCTTTTGTTTAATGATGAAATAGAAATGCTTCTGGGAAATGTGGCAATGGTAGCCGTTATGCTGGTTATTGGCGGTATTTTTCTATTATTTATTGAGAGAATATTTAAAAATCCTACACAGAGTGATGCTGATGCTATTTCATACGGCACAGCATTTAAAATAGGTTTCTGGCAATGTCTGGCAATGATTCCGGGTGTAAGCCGCAGTGCGGCAAGCATTATTGGTGGTATGCAGCAAAAGCTCACCAAAACAGCCGCAGCAGAATTTTCTTTCTTTCTGGCTGTACCCACTATGTTTGGAGCTACTTCTAAAAAGTTATACGATTTTTTTAAAGACGGCGCACAGCTGACTGCACACGAATGGCAAATGCTGGGAGTTGGAAATCTTGTAGGTTTTATTGTGGCTATCATAGCTATAAAATCATTTATAAATTATGTATCAAAAAATGGGTTTCAGGTTTTTGGTATTTACAGAATAATTGTAGGTGTTGTTATTCTGATAATGATACTGACCGGAAATTCATTGCAGATGCTGTAATTTATTTAGTAGTACTTATTGACTTTAACCTTGCAACTAACAAACAAAAAGGCATATAAAAAGCTGATTAATTCCTGGGCTATGTACGACTGGTCAAACAGTGTGTACAATCTGGTAATTACTTCCACTATTTTTCCTATCTATTACACCAGTATGACCACCAAAACGGTTAACGGAGAGTTTATAGATACAGTGAATTTTTTAGGAATCAATTTTAAGAGTGCGGCTTTATACAATTATGCATTAGGTTTTGCTTATCTTATTATTGCTTTTTTATCGCCTGTTTTATCTTCCATAGCCGATTATAAGAATGATAAAAAAATGTTTATGAAGTTGTTTACCTACATAGGCGGAACGGCTTGCAGTTTATTATTCTTCTTTACACAGGATACAATAGGACTGGGATTATTATTTTTTATTTTGGGTGCGATAGGGTATTGCGGAGGTTTGGTTTTTTACAATGCATTCTTACCAGAAATTGCGCCGCCTGAAGACAGAGACAGAGTAAGTGCGCGCGGATTTTCTTTTGGATATGTAGGCAGCGTTCTTTTGCAGTTGATATGTTTCTACTTCGTACTGGCAAAACCGTTGGGTATGGATGCCGGAATGGGTTCGCGTATATCATTTTTACTGGTGGGATTGTGGTGGATTGGATTTGCTCAGATTCCTTTTAAAGCATTGAAAGAAAGAAGAATCCCTAAGAATAATGATGGTATAAATATTTTTTCCAAAGGATTTATTGAATTGCGCAGCGTGTGGAATCAGGTACAAAAAATGCCGGTATTGAAAAGTTATCTTGCTGCTTTCTTTTTTTATGGTATGGGCGTACAGACTGTAATGCTTGCTGCTGCTTTGTTTGGAAGCCAGGAGCTACGTCTTTCTGAAGATAAATTAATCATCAGCATCTTACTGATACAGCTGGTGGCTATAGCCGGCGCGTTTTCTATGGCCAGATTATCAAAAGCCATAGGCAATTTAAAAACATTTTTGATAGTGGTCGCTATTTGGATTGGTATTTGTATAGCGGCCTATTATACCGTGAACGAATATCAGTTTTACGCGCTTGCTTTTACGGTAGGTTTGGTAATGGGTGGTATTCAAAGCCTGAGCCGTTCTACTTATTCTAAGATAATGCCCGAAACAGTTGATACCGCATCATTTTTTAGTTTTTACGATGCCACTGAAAAAATTGCTATAGTTATCGGTATGTTCACTTTTGGATTTATTCAGGAAATATCAGGCAGCATGCGCAATTCCATTCTTATATTAATGGTCTTCTTTTCCATAGGACTTATTTATCTTTTCAGAACGTTACTTATTCAAAAAAGATTATCATAAAAAAACGTGTACTAATAAAAATATTTTTTCAAATAAATTTGGTTTATTAAATAAACTACTTTACTTTTGAAATAAATTTAAAAAGTATTAAAAATGGAAACAAATCAAAACTACTCCGATCCGCTTTGGAGGCAAGCAAAAAAAAGAACAGGCTTTAAAATCCATCTTACTGTTTATTTATTAGTAAATATTTTTTTGTGGGGTTTATGGTTTTTTATAAAAAGACACGAAGGTGCATCCTGGCCAATCTGGACAACTTTGGGGTGGGGTATAGGTATATGTTTTCATTTAATGAACACTTACGCTACCTTCAAAATTTTTAGCACAGAAAAAGAATACAAAAAACTAAAAAGCAAAAATATTTAAAATGCAAGAAAGAAATATTTCACCCGAAGAAAGTTTACAGATTATTCAAAAAATGATTGACAACTCAAGATTGAAAGTAGCGGAGAATGGCTTTCATTTAATTGTATGGGCAATAATGATTAGCATTGCCAGCATTTGTCAGTATCTTATGATTACTTATCGTTTTCACCTTGAAAGATCGTGGCTTATGTGGATTGGTGCAGTAGTGATAGGTTTTGCTATCGGTAATATATATGAGTATCGCAGGCATAAAAATCAAAAAATTGAAAAAAATAAAATGAACCGAATAGTTGATTTTATCTGGATGTCTTTTGGTATCAGTTCTGCACTTGTTTGGTTGATAGCTTTCAGATATTCTTTGTACGATATCACACCGCTTATACATATTTCATTAGGGGCGGCTACTTTTATTTCGGGAATAGTTTTACAGATTAAATCATTGATTCGCGGAGGAATAATCTTCTGGGTTGCGTGCATTATTTGTGTAATAATAAGTTCTCCCGTGAATCTGCTAATTAATGCAGCAGCTATGATTATTGGTTTCCTGATACCGGGCATTCAACTTTGGAAAAAATATAAAATAGATAGTGATGTTTAAACCATTAGACCCGCTATTGCATTCTGAATTGAGGCTCGCAATAATGAGTATTTTGGTTGCAGAAGAAAGTGCGGAATTTAATTATATAAAAGATAAAACAAATGCTACGGCCGGCAATTTGAGTGTGCAGTTGCAAAAGTTAGCCGATGCAGATTATATT
>JAEWWO010000223.1 GCA_023396345.1 Bacteroidota bacterium | reverse complement strand
AAAATGTGCTCTAAATACCTTTGATAGTTTATCATTTTATTAAAAGTAGGAAGTTATAGATAAAAATACTAACGAAAATAGTACTTTTGCGGTTGAAAATAAAAAACTATGGCACGAATCAAAACTGATAAAGACGTAACTAAGAAAGACGTAATATTAAAAGCAGCTGCTACTTTATTCAGAGAGAAAGGTTACAAAGCGGCGAGTATGAGAGATCTGGCGGAAAGAGTGGGCATTGAAGCTGCCAGCTTGTATAATCATATCCGTTCCAAAGCTGAGCTTTTGCACGATATCTCTTTTAATTCCAGTAACCTGTACTGGGACCATATTTCCCGGGTAGAAACTGCTGAAATGAGTCAGTTGGAAAAAGTAGAAACTATTCTGCGTTTTCAGATTAAGCAAATGATTGAACATTTTGATGAGCGCCACGTGGCTGACCGTGAATGGAAACACTTGCCAGAACCACATTTGACCAATTATCAGAACCTGCGACACAACTATAGAAAGAAACTGAATGAGATTATCACCAAAGGTGTGCAAAACGGCGAAATTAAAGAGGTAAATGTACCTTCTACTATTTGGTTGTTATTACACGCTATCAGCGGTATTGAATCCTGGCACCGTTCTAAAACAAAAATAGAACCCGAAGTGCTGGAAGAAAACATGATTACTATTCTGATAGGCGGATTGAAGAAATAATTTATTACACTTTTATAAATAAAAGCTGTTGTATGTAGTATATACGACAGCTTTTTTATAATTATCAAAAAATCTATAAACACTTATACACAGCAAAAAAAGCGACCGGAAAATTTCGGTCGCTTTTTTAATATTTAAAAATAAAAACTTCTTATTCAGCTGTCTGCTCAACCACAGAAACTACAGATTTGTTTTCTTTAGTTTTTCTAAATTCCACAACACCGTCTGTAAGAGCAAAAAGTGTGAAGTCTTTACCTACGCCAACATTCTTACCGGGATGGTAAGTAGTACCACGCTGACGTACAATAATGTTTCCGGAAATAGCGGGCTGACCGCCGTAAATTTTTACGCCAAGACGTTTGCTTCTTGAATCGCGACCATTTTTTACGCTACCTTCACCTTTCTTATGTGCCATTTTTTATAAAATTAATTAGTTTACTAAATCAGAATGCAAAATTAAGCAATTCCGCTGATTTTAATTTGAGTGTACTGAGTTCTGTGTCCGTGTTTTTTGCGGAAACCTTTTCTTCTTTTGTGTTTAAAAGCAATTACTTTATCGCCCTGTACTTTCTCAGAAACAACTTCTGCAGAAACTACCGCTTTTACAGCATCGCCTAAAGTAACATTACCGCCGTCTCCGGTCATCAATACTTCTTTAAACTCAACTTTCTCTCCGTTTTTTGCAGACAAATGGGGTACATACAAGGTATCTCCTTCCTGTACTCTGAACTGTTGACCTGCTATTTTTACAATTGCGAACATGGTTTTAAAATTAGGACTGCAAAGGTAAGGATATTTTTTAAACAAGCAAACAAATCTATTAAACTTTTTCAGAAAAAATTCATTCAAAAGCTTATTATCAAGGTCTTAACTTAGATTTGCCGTAAATTTGCGTATCAAAATTACAAAATAAATTGAGTATAATCAGTTCATTGGCAAAAATTTATGCCAAATATACCTATAAGAAAACATTAAAAGAAATGCATACCGCCGTGCAGGATCAGGAAAAGATTATGCACGAACTGGTGAGCAAAGCTGCCCATACACAATATGGCAAAGACCATCACTTCTCTGAAATAAAAAATTACGACGACTTTAAAAAGCGTGTGCCCATCAACGATTATGAAGGTTTGAAGCCCTATGTTGAAAAAATAAAAAACGGAGAAGAAAACATACTTTGGCCGGGTAAGCCTTTATATTTTGCCAAAACCAGCGGCACCACAAGCGGTACCAAATACATTCCTATTACCAAAGATTCTATCAGCAACCACATCAACTCTACAAAAGATGCGTTGCTTACTTATATTGCCACATCCGGAAATGCCGATTTTTTAAGTGGTAAACTTATTTTCCTGAGTGGCTCACCTGTGTTGGATACTTCGGGCGAAATTCCTACAGGA
The DNA here is from genome assembly GCA_023396345.1 of Bacteroidota bacterium. GTDB lineage: Bacteria > Bacteroidota > Bacteroidia > Chitinophagales > Chitinophagaceae > Haoranjiania. Next base: position 1,261 of record JAEWWO010000223.1, on the reverse strand, counting down.
CGGTTAAGTGGTATAGTTAATCATCATGTGCCTTCTTACCTTACCAAACATCAGGTGCCGAGCTATGAAACGAATTGTATTGAAGACTGGGAAACCAAAGTAAATAAAATAGTTGACGAAACCTTGCAGATGGATATGCGTTTAATCAGTGGTATTCCACCGTGGATGCAAATGTATTTCGATAAACTCTACGAGCGCACCGGAAAAAAAGCAATTGAACTATTCCCCAATCTGTCTGTGATTGTATATGGAGGCGTAAACTTTGAGCCTTACAAGCAACGCTTGTTTGAATCAATAGGAAAAGAAATTGATTCAATAGAACTGTTCCCCGCATCGGAAGGATCATTTGCTTATCAGGACATGCAGGGTGAAAAAGGAATGTTACTTACTTCTAATAAAGGTATTTTTTACGAATTTATTCCGGCAGAAGAAATTTTTGAAGAAAACCCTACCCGACTGTATCTGAAAGATGTAGAACTCAATAAAAACTATGCGCTCATAATTAATAATAACGCGGGACTGTGGGGATATAATATTGGCGATACTGTAAAATTTGTAAGTCTGAATCCTTACCGCGTAATTGTTTCAGGAAGAATAAAACATTTTATTTCAGCTTTTGGTGAACATGTAATTGCCGAAGAAGTGGATGCTTCTATTGGTGAAATTTCTAAAAAACATCAGGCACAAATATCAGAATACACCGTTGCACCGTTTGTGGCAAAAGAAGAAGGAAAAAGCTATCACGAATGGTTTATAGAATTCGAGAAACAGCCGCAGGATATGCAGGCATTTGCAGAAAATTTAGACAATGAACTGCGAAAGCGCAACTCTTATTACGATGATTTAATAGCAGGAAATATTTTGCAGAAGCTAAAAATAACTCCTGTTCAAAAGAATGGCTTTATTAATTATATGAAATCCAAAGGCAAACTTGGCGGACAGAATAAACTACCCCGCCTGAGCAATGACAGAGCCATTGCTGATGATTTGCAGGAGTTTGTAATGTAGATAAAACAAAAAAATCTACGATAATCCTTTTTTTTCAGTTTTGAAAATAAATAATATCTTTACAAATTGTTGTAAATCTTGTTCGTTTCCATGCTACAAAAACGCATAGCTATATTTGGTTCTACCGGTTCAATCGGTCAGCAAACACTGGATGTGATTGAAAAAAATGCCGATTTATTTTCGGTAGAAGTTCTTACTGCGCAAAACAATCATGAGCTGCTGATAGAACAGGCACTCAAATTTCATCCAAAAG
>JAEWWO010000387.1 GCA_023396345.1 Bacteroidota bacterium | reverse complement strand
GTTTCAGAAGATGCTGAATGTCCTTCACTGCTGCCATTACTCTTAGTGCCCAGTAACTGAATATTCTGCACTCTTACTGATAAGGAAGCTCCCTGCTTACCTTCCTGAGTTTGATAGGTACGTACATCAGGACTTCCTTCTACATACACCTGTGTACCTTTTTTAAGATAAGGCGCAATAGCAGTTCTGTCAGTCCAATATGCGCAATCGACCCATATAGTTCTCTCTTTTTGTTCTCCGGAGCTGTCCTTGAATCTTTCTGTATGGGCAACACTAAAATTGATTACATTGCGTCCGTTCACGTTGTTTACAACAGCGTCGCGGCCCAAATTGCCTATTACTTGTAGCTTAATCATAGTTTTAATATTAAAAGTGTTAATTAAGCAATTTACAATATTATTTCATATATCCAAAAAAACGCAGTAAAAAAATTACTGCGTTAAAGCTATGGATTGATTGATAAAAAGTCTAAAGAGATGAAGGATTTTCTTTCATTTGTTTCAACTTACCGGAAGGTAAATGAATTTGAAAACCCAGATTAAAACCTAAACCATTGGACGAGCCTGCACCAAATGTACCATTGTATTTAAGTAATGCTTCTAAAGCTACATTTGGTGTAATAAAATAAGCATATCCGGGACCAAAATTAAAATTAAACCCAAGCGAAGCTCCGTTGGTTCCGGCAATGCCCGCACCTACTTCAGCAAAAAATCTACCGTGATTCAGCGGTGTCTGCACGCCTTTTTCTCCGGGTTGTAAATAATAACGCCCGAATGCATTAATAGCATAATCAAAAATATTTCCTTCGTTTTCCACTGTCTGATATCCAAGACCCACTTTACCACCGACAGCAATATTATCTTCTATAAAGTAACCTACCTGCGGACTGATTCCTAAAGCAAAACTGCTTTTTTCTCCAAGTCCAAAACCCATATTAGCAAGATGACCGCCAATAATTACATTACCTTCCTCTAATTGTGCTTTGGCTGTTACTGCAGAACCTAATAAAATTACAAACAGCATAAAGAATATCTTTCGCATAAAATTTAGATTAAATAAATTAATTAATTAGTTATTTGTAAAGTAAAGTTAGAGTATTTAATCTGAAAAAATATCAGGAAATCAATTATCTGAATTACTTTTTTAAACAAAAAACTTTATTCACATCGGTTTAGATAGAAAAATGCTAAAAAAAATGATGCAGATATAACAATTAGATTATTCATTTACTTACATTTTTTTTAAATTTGTGACAAATAGATGTAGATGAAAATAATCAAAATATTTAGCCTTTGCCTGCTGGTTCTGTTCTATTCCTGTGGCGATAACGATACACCCGTTGCTACTGTTGCAGAAGTACAAGAGGTGGCAACACCTACAGGCGCAACTTATACTGTAGATACGGCTCAAAGTGTAATTGAATGGCGTGCAACGCACAGAGGAGGAATAACGCCAAGATGGGGAACCATAAAACTTAAAAATGGAAGCATTTCTATAATGGACAGCACTCACTTAACCGGAGGCTCTTTTTATATAAACATGTATACGCTCCGAGTAGATTCTGCATCTGTGATTGAGCCGGGAAAAACTTACGCCGATTTGCAAAAACATTTGCACAGTGACGAGTTCTTCTACTCTGATAGTTTTCCGGAAGCTACTTTTGAAATTACAAAAGTATCTCCTTATGACAGCACTGCTAATCCTTCCGGACTGATGAAAAGCGCAACCAATATGGTGAGTGGTAATTTAAAACTTAAAGACAGCACTATCAACATAACTTTTCCTGCTAAAATAATCATCTCTGACAGTACCATAAATGTAGAAGCCAAATTTATTATTGACAGATTAAAATGGGGACTTAATTACAGATCTCAAGGCGATCCGCAAAACTGGATGATAGACAAAGAAATTCAGATGGGTATAAGGCTTATAGCCGTTAAAGAAGAAGAAGAACAATAATAAAAAAACACCTCGTTGAGGTGTTTTTTTATTAACGAATAGTACATTCTAAAAGTTCTTTACCTTCGAGTACTCCTTTTAAGACGTCATCTTTATTCACCGGACCCACACCTTCCGGAGTGCCAGTGAATAAAAGGTCTCCGGGCTGTAGCATAAAATATTTTGAAATATCAGCTATTAACTGATTAATTGTAAAAATCATGTTTGCTGAAAATCCATGTTGCACTTTTTCATTATTTTTATACAGTTCAAATTCTATATTATCTATATTTTGCAATGCAGATTTCTCTATCCATTTTCCGATATACGCCGAACCGTCAAAGGCTTTGCATTTTTCCCAGGGCAGACCTTTAGCTTTTAATTTGTCCTGAATATCTCTTGCCGTAAAATCAATACCCAGTGTAATTTTATTCCAGTAATCAGCAGCCGTTTCTACTGATATATTTTTACCCTGCTTAGAAATTTCCACTACCAACTCACACTCGTAATGAATGTTATTGGAAAAAGAAGGATAAACAAAATCGGACAACGCTGTAGCAGGCTTCATAAACAAAACCGGTTCAGAAGGTACAGCACTCTTCATTTCCTTTACATGCGCTTCATAATTTTTTCCAATACAATAAATATTCATAACAATATTTTTTATAAAAAAGTATTCTTTTAAATGACATACGCTTTATTCATTCTCCGCAACTTGCTCCCGCTTTGGCTTTTCCTCTTCGGGCATAAATTTCTTTTGCCAAATCAATAAAGCTATTACTCCAACAGAAATATATGCGTCAGCAAAATTAAAAATATATTGAAAAAAGTTTACGGTATTGCCACCCCAAACCGGCACCCACTCCGGAAGCTGATAATTTTGTATGATAGGGAAATACAGCATATCTACCACCACCCCATGCAGGAAAGAAGAATAACCATCAGCAGATAAACTTGCAATACCATGATAACCTATCCAACTTTTTGTTGCAGCATCAAACACCAGCCCTTTATCGAATATCATTCCGTAGAACATACTGTCTATAAGGTTTCCCGCGGCTCCCGCAAAAATAAGGCTTACACAAACAATGAATCCAGTATGTAATTTTTTCTTACTGATTTTTTTGATAAAAAATATACCCCAAATTACAGCAGCTAGTCTGAATAGTGTAAGAAGCATTTTACCCCATCCGCCGCCAAACTGCCAGCCCCAGGCCATTCCCGGATTCTCTACAAAATTCAAACGGAACCAATCACCCAAAATATTTATTTCTTCTCCGGATTCAAAATTTAATTTGATGTAAAATTTTGTAAGCTGATCTATAATCAATAATACAATTATTAAAAAAGCAATATTTCTTCCTTTCATTCGTGTATAGTTTTTTATGTGTCGTTTTGCCGGTTATTTGTGATTGGTTTTTATATAAGTAAATTCATAGTTTAAAACGAGCAACATTTTAATCTTTAACTCGTGCGAAGTTAAGCGTTTTTGATGCTATTTCTTTTTTGTCTGTCGTTAAAATAATTAACTAATATCATTGCCATAAAAAAACCTATGAATGCTCCTACTGCATCAGCGACCATATCCCATTCCTCATAGCCACGGGGGTTGGTTAAATTCTTTTGTACAAACTCCATTGCTATACCATACACAACGGATATGACAGCAACTACAAATATTTTTAATCTGTTTTTTTTAAAAGACTCGTATCTGTATGGCCACGCAAACAATATTACCATCAAAGCAAAAATACCTGCGTGTACAACTTTATCGGCAAACGGAATTTTTACGTCAATACTACCGAAGTCTTTTGCAGGCAGTGTAAGCAATATATAAATAATGATTACCCACACAACAAAAGGAATAAAAGCAATTAATTTATTTTTCAAAACAAGGATTATTTATTTTCTTCAAAAACTTTTTTCCATATTTCCGGAATGCGTTTAACCCACGCCAGTTCACGTTTCTTAGCCATAGCAGGTTCTGCGGGATATCCAAAATAGGTTTTGCCACCTTCTAAAGACGATGGCACGCCGCTTTGCGCCATCACTTGTGCATTTTGTCCTATGGTAAGTGTTTTACTTACGCCAACCTGTCCCCAAAGAATAACACCATCTTCAATTACACACGCACCGGCTATGCCAACCTGCGCAGCAAAGAGACAGTTTTTTCCAACCAATGTATCATGCCCAATATGCACCTGATTGTCGAGCTTTGAACCTGCACCAATAACCGTAGATGCAGTAACACCCCTGTCAATTGTACAGCCGGCGCCAATTTCAACATTATCTTCCACAACTACATTTCCGCAACTCTGCATACGTTTGTACCAAAACGGTCTGTCTTTTTTTGTGTTGTAATAAAATGCATCGCTGCCGATAATACTTCCTGATTGTATAATTACATTATCTCCGATTTCTGTATAATCCATAAGAGATACATTCGGATAAATAATACAGTTATTTCCAATTTTTACATCTTTTCCTATAAACACATTCGGCATAATGATAGTGTTTTCACCGATTTCAAGTGTGTCACTTACAGGTTGTTTCGTTGGAGTAAATGGTCTGAAATGATTTACAATTGTAAGATACGCTTCAAACGGATCGTGCACATACAACAGGTTTTTGCCTTTAGTATCTTCAATATCTTTGGAATTGATAATGATGTGCGATGCATCACTATCTATACATGTCTGATAATACTTGGGATGATCAACAAAAACCAGATCTCCTTGTTCTACTTTATGGATTTCATTTATTCCAATTGCCATAGCATGTTCATCACCGATA
>JAEWWO010000197.1 GCA_023396345.1 Bacteroidota bacterium | reverse complement strand
TTAATATACTCTTGCATCATTCCAGATTGTCCAACGCCTGGGCGTATAATGGAGGAGGCTGCAACTAGTGTAGTATAGTCATCACATTTAAGTTTTTTAAGCAATTGGCGCATTGCAGGTGATTCTATATAGAAACAACCTACTGTATTAGAATTGCGAATGTTCTCTGCAACGTTCTTATCTTTTTTAAAACTTTCTACGTTGTGAATATCAATATCAACGCCTCTTGTTTGCCTGACCAGTTGGATTGTATCTTTAATATGTCCTAATCCACGCTGACTTAAAACATCAAATTTGTAGACACCAATATCTTCCGCTACAAACATATCGAACTGAGCTACATTGAAGTTTTTGGGTGGCTTTTCTAAAGCTGTATAAGCATAGACAGGTTCTTCTGTAATCAATATACCTCCTGGGTGTATAGAAAGGTGATTTGGGAAGTTCTGTAATAATTTAGCGTTGTATAAAATCTTTGTATGAATTTTATCTTTAGAAAAATTACCTTCTGCCATCTGGTCTATTTCAGACTTAGGCAAGCCATATACTTTGCCCAGCTCTCTTACAGAAGCATTAAATTGGAAAGTTGAAAACATTCCTAATAAGCAAACATGATCTTTGCCATATCGCTTAAACATATAGTCAATAATTTCATCTCTATCTGCCCAAGAGAAGTCAATATCAAAATCAGGAGGACTTGTACGGGAAGGATTTAAAAATCTTTCAAAATATAAATCCAATTCTATTGGATCCACATCTGTGATTTGCAAGCAATAAGCTACTATTGAATTAGCTCCAGAACCTCTTCCAACGTGGTAAAATCCTCGTAATTTGGCATATTGCAGCATATCCCAAGTGATAAGGAAATATGCGTTAAAATTGAGCTCGTTTATAATTTTTAATTCTTTTAAAACTCTTTCTTTTGCAGCTTTGTTTCTTCCATAGCGGTATTGTAAACCATCTAAGGCAAGCTTTGATAACAAGTCTGCGTCATCTTCTTTGCTTGCAGTAAAATATTTTTTGTTTTTATCCTGATGCAATTCAATAGATACATTACAATCATCTATAAGCCTGTATGTGTTTGTAATAATTTCTGGAATGGTATTGTAACTTGATAATAATTGTGCAGCCTTAATAAAGGTCTCCTGTTTGCCTGCAGCCTGCTCAGGCTGTAGTTTTGATAGAACAATATTTTTATCAATGGCTCTTAATAAACAATGCAGATAATAGTATTTCTTATTTTGATAAGTTACAGGTTGCTGAATAATTAAATGATTTTTTATTGCTTCTATATCTTTGCCGAAAAGCTTGTTTACCTGTTCAGGTTTTATGCCTATATATTCATTGGCTTTGTATTGTCTTAAAGTATCAGGTAAAGGGTAAATAATATTTACATTTTCATCTACAGAAGGTATTTCAGGAAAAGCAATTTTATTTATTAAATAGTATGATACAAACCGATTGATTTGTTCAAAGCCTTTATTATTTCTTGCTAAGAGTAAATAACAATAAGTATCTTCATTTCTAACTTCTACTCCTAAAACTGGCTTTATACTCTTTTGTTTGCACAATTGATAAAAGCTCCAGCAATCAGCAGTATTATTGATGTTTGTAATAGCCATAGAAGTTACACCCAACTCTTCCGCAGCATTCACTAATTCTTCTGTGGAATAGGTGCCATAGCGATAGGAAAAAAAAGTTTTACAGTTGATATACATAGCTTTTTGCTTATTGATTTTGTAAACGCATTTTACCTTTGGCTCTACAAATAACATTACTTCCGAACCTGTGTTTAATACCGTCTACCTGTTGATACAAGTTGATTATCCGCTGAGAATCTTCGAAGAGATTGATTTGGTAATGACCGTGAATTAAGTCCGAAAATCGAACGCCTATCAGCCTTACAAGTAAACGTCTATCGTACAGTTTATGAAATAACTCTGTAGCAGTTTTTATAAGGATATGGTCAGCGGAAGTGTAGGGGATTGTAATTTGCTTTGTATATGTATTGAAATCTGCATATCGAATTTTTACGGTAATACAGCCAGTTTGTTTATTTTGATCTCTTAACTCAAAGGCTATTTTTTCTGTAAGATTTACCAATTGTGATTCCAGAAAATTAATATCTATGGTATCATTGTCAAAAGTTGATTCAGAAGATATGCTTTTTTGTTCTCGGTAGGGGATTACTGGTGTTTCATCAATACCATTCGCCCGACGTGATAATTCTGTGCCAGATTTACCAAACATTTTTACAAGCATTTGCTGTGGAATTTCTGATAAAATTTTAATTGTTTTTACTCCCATGTCCGTTAATAACAGAGATGTTTTTTCGCCAATGCCTGGCATTTTTCTTATATGTAGCGGAGCGATATAAGAGCGTTCATTTCCAAAAGGTATTTGTATTTGTCCGTTTGGCTTTACTTCATTTGTAGCGACTTTGCCTATAAGCTTATTACTTGCGAGAGCATATGTAATATCTAAGCCAGTTTCTTTGGTAATTTTCTGTTTCAGTTCTACCATATATTTTGCAGTACCAAAGAATTTGTCCATGCCCGTCATGTCGGTGTAAAACTCATCAATACTGGCTTTCTCGTATAGCGGTACGTTATCAGCAATTACATCTGTTACCAGTTTGGAATATTTAGAATAGTTCTCATAATCGCCTGCAATGACTATAGCCTGAGGACACAAGTATAATGCAGTACGCATAGGCATAGCAGAATGAACGCCAAATTTTCTTGTTTCATAAGAACAAGCAGCAACAACACCTCTTGTACCTCCACCAACTATTACAGGTTTATCAAGTAATTTGCTGTTTTTTAATCTTTCTACCGATACAAAAAAAGTATCTAAATCTAAGTGGGCTATTTGTCTTTCCATATTTGAGTAATTTGGAAAGTCAAAAATACTAAATAATTTAGTATTTTAGCAAATAAAAAAACTACCTATATATAAATGATTTGGTATTATTAAGGTTTGGCGTAGTAGAAAGAAGATACAATTGTAAAATTATCATCGCGAATATCCAATGCAATTACGTCCAGAGAATCAGCAGCAATCAGGAAATCTTCATCCGTCAATTCTCCATCACGAAACTCCTTAAAGCCAATACAGACAAGGTCTTTAAGCTCGGGCAACAATGAATAATCATTATTGTCATTTTCAGAAACGTTGATGTGCTTAACAATCTTCATAGTAGATTTTAAACAATAAAATTACTTAAAAAATTGCCAGTTATAAATATTTTGCTACTTTTACTAAAATTATTAGTAACATGATAGAAGCTATTTACCAAAATACACTCATACAAATTCATAAGGAGCATCTAGGTAGAACAGAAATATATAAGGTTATCTTTACGAATGGAAACAGTCCTTTAGTGATTACTAAGGCTGTAAGAAATTCTGCGTCATATTTCTGGACTTCGGTTCCTGAAGGCAGACAAAAGCAAGCCGAAGAAATTGGTAGAATTATTGAGAAGCATTTACAACCAGAACTATTTTAAAATGTGCTATTATAACGGTATACGCGTTTCAAGGGATGAATACATTCGATTGAAAAATTTAGAAAAAGCAATTGCTAAAAGTGATATACTAAACCGCCCTGTGCAAAGTGGTTTTGAGTATACTAAATATCCTGTGATTAAGCCAATTGAAGGAAAGGAAGATATTGAGTTAGTAGAAATGGAGTGGGGCTTTATACCTCATTATATAAGAAACAGAGAGGAGCTACTGAAAATGCGGCTGGGTGGTGTTGATGAAAAGACAAAGAAATATAAACCTGCCATTGTAACTCTAAACGCAATAGGTGAAGAGCTCTTTGATAAGGTTACTTACAAGCAAGCTGCACAAGAAAGACATTGCCTGGTAGTGTCATCAGGTTTTTTTGAATGGCGACATATCAACACAATTAATAAAAGAACAGGCAAGCCAAACAAAACAACAGCTAAATATCCTTACTACATCAGCCTAAAGGACAAGGAGTATTTTTACATGGCAGGAATATGGACACCCTGGACAGATAAGGATACAGGCGAGTATGTAGAGAGTTTTTCAATTGTAACGACTAAAGCTAATAGTTTAATGGAACAGGTACATAACTCAAAAAAAAGAATGCCTACGATACTTACAGATGATCTAGCATATGAATGGCTATTTGGAAATATGAGTAAAGAAGAAATAACAAAGCTTGCTACTTATCAATATGCTGCTGATGAAATGTTTGCTTATCCTCTGGCGAAAGACTTCTTAAATGCTCATAATCCTTTTGAGGAACACCATTATGAAGAGCTGCCAGAACTGGTTTAAAAATCCGTTTATATAATCGTAAAAAAGCAGCTATTGATAGCTGCTTTTTTTATCAAGTAAATCAATGCGTGTATTGATACTCTTTCCAAACGTCATCATCGAAGAAATCTGAATTATAGAGAAATCTTCTTTTTATTCTGTAATCCAGAGTAATAACTGATGCTCACCGCAGTCAAGGCAGCACATACTAAATATTTCCTCTATTCTTCAATTTAATAGTAACACAAAAGTAGGTTTATTTTGCAAAGTCACAGAACGGTAATTGAAATGTCATTATTACATGAAGCGGTGTTACTAAAGGTTACGTAGCTGTTAAATAATAAAATATAT
>JAEWWO010000182.1 GCA_023396345.1 Bacteroidota bacterium | reverse complement strand
CTCAAGCGTAGAACAGGCCAACGAGCTCGAGAAAGCAATGCTGGAAGATTCTTTTTTAAACGATGCAATGGAAGGATTGCATAACTACAATTCTGTAAGTAAGATAGGCAAAGACGTTTACGATATCAATACAAAATTAAGATATCAAACATCTGAACGCAGAAAAAGAAGAGAACTTAAATTAACACATCAATGGATATTATATATCACGTTTATTATTATCATAGCTATTTTAATAGCATTCATTTTTCTACAATAAAAAATACAACAGCCTTTAAATATTTGATAAATTAAGAAACTTGCAGAAGTTATTACACACATTTATTATTTTTGTCGGATTAAGGGGTACAAATAAAAATATGTAAGCCTGTATAAAGAATGAGAGTGAACAGTAAATATTTAATAACTTTTTTGCTTGCGATAATTTTCTGTAGTACTGCAACAGCACAGTTTGACAGACTGAATGATGTTGGCAATCGTTTCTCCACAGGAAGCAGCAGCGATTCGCTTACACGACGCGACCCTAATGAAGACAGCATTACTATCAGCTATCGGTCTTTTGATTCTACCAATCAGTATGGCATTGACACTTCCATTAACGATTTTAATAAATTCTTTCCGCTCCCCTACACCTATGCCGACTTGGGAAATATAGGTACACCTGCACAATCACTTTTGTTCAGACCCTTAAACATGCAGCCGGGCTGGGATCCGGGCTTTCATATGTTTGATGTGTATAAATACAATCTAGCCGGAACAAAATATTACACAACCACAAGACCTTTTACTACGCTGGGATACGTAATGGGTTCTAAAGCTGAACAAATTATAGATGTGTTGCACACACAAAACAGAAAAGAACTTGTAAACTTTGCTTTTGAATACAGATTAATCAATGCGCCGGGAGCTTTCGGAAATCAAAACAGTAACAACAGTAATCTGCGTGCAAATATTTCATCTCAAAGTAAAAATAAACGATACAGTTTAAATTTAATAGCTATCCGCAATTCGCTGAAAGCAGGTATCAACGGAGGTCTTTCGGATAAAGAGAATATTTTAAACCAGGGTGCCGGAGGTCCCTACTCTTCTCCCACACGGATTGGAAATTTAAGCACCTCTACACGCAACCCGTTTAAAGCCTCTATTGATGCGGGTAACGAAGCAAATGATTTTGCTATTTACTACCGACATTCTTTTGATTTGGGACAAAAAGATTCTATGCGTGTAAACGATACTACACTTATACGTTTGTTTTATCCGCGTCTGCGTTTTGAACATGCCATAAAATATGCCGAATACGAATACCTTTTCAAAGACATCAATCCTAATCCTGACAACTATTTGAGACATTACGGTTTAATTGTTGAAGACACCGTGCAATATCGTGATAGATGGAAAGAACTCAGCAATCAGCTTGCTGTGTATACGTATCCCGACAAAAAAAATCAGGCTCAGTTTTTAAAATTATTCGGTGAATTTCAGATGCTGGGTGGAGATTTTGGTGCCTACAAAAAAAATTACAACAATGTAATTGTAGGAGCGGAATACAGAAATAAAACAAAGAATCAAAAGTGGGATATGCTTGCCTCGGGTAAGTTTTATGCGGTAGGCGATTACTTTGGAGACTACCTTGCCACAGCTCATTTAAGAAGAGATTTAGGCACTAAAATAGGAAGTATTGCTTTGGCATTTACCAACGTAAACCGCATGCCGGCATTCATTTTCAACAGTGCGGCACGCGGAAATCTGGGCATGGATGAAGACGATTATAATCAGGAAATTAATCAGGGAAACAGTGTACATTCAAGCTTTCCGGTTATAACGGGTGAGTCAAATTTTAATAAAGAAAATATTAGTCATGCATCGGCGATAATTACCATTCCATCTTTAAAAATGAAGCTGACGGGAAATTATTATGCCATGGTGAATTATGCTTATTTCTCCGACTATTTCAGAGCGGCACAAAACCATTCCTTGTTTAATCTTTTGCAGATAGGTGCTGAAAAAGAAACCAGTCTGGGTAAATATTTTAAATGGTATGCAGAAGCGTACGTACAGCAAAAAGCAGGAAATGTACCCATAAATATACCCTTAATTTTAACCCGCAACCGTATAGCTTTTGAAGGAAATTTTTATAAAAATTTATTCCTGGCTACAGGGCTGGAAGTGAGATACAACACGCCTTACAGAGCCGATCATTACTCTCCGTTCACGGGAAGTTTCTTCTTTAACGATTCTGTTCGTGTGAGCAATCTGCCCGATATTTCTTATTACCTGAATATTAAAATCAGCAGGTTCAGATTATTCTCCGAAATATCAAATCTGAATACATTAAGTTTTACCAACAATGCTTTCGGATTTAATAATTTTAGTTACGTAAGACCCGATTATCCTAAGCAATCTGTATGGATAAGAGTGGGCGTATTCTGGAATTTTATTAATTAAATTTCCATTCCGGATGAAGATACAGCAAAACATATCTCTGAAACAATACAATACTTTTGGCATTGATAGTACTGCTGCTTTTTTTGCGGCATTCACTTCTGTTGATGAATTGCAGGAGCTTACAGAATATTTTTCCTATAAAGAAAAACTGATACTTGGCGGTGGCAGCAATATATTGTTTACCAAAGATTATGCAGGAGCTGTTTTAAAAAATTCCATCAGAGGAATTGAAGTAATTGATGAAGACGATGAACATATTTATATAAAAGCGGGCAGCGGCGAGCTGTGGCATCCGTTTGTATTGCATTGCATAGACAATAACTATGCAGGTGTTGAGAACCTGAGCCTGATTCCCGGATGTGTTGGCGCATCGCCTATGCAGAATATTGGTGCGTATGGTGTGGAAATAAAAGACGTTTTTCATTCGCTGGAAGCCTTTCATATTCAGGATAAAAAAATAGAAATCTTTACGAAAGAATCATGTGCATTTGGTTACAGAGAAAGTGTTTTTAAAAATAAATACAAAAATCAGTTTGTCATCACCAGCGTTACTTATAAATTATACAAGCAGCCACGCATTAATATTTCGTATGGAGCCATTGCCCAGGAGCTTGAAAAAATGCAGGTGAATACACCCACTATAAAAAATGTTTCTGATGCGGTTATCAATATTCGTCGCTCTAAACTACCCGACCCTGCAGAGATTGGCAATGCAGGAAGCTTCTTTAAAAATCCTGTGATTGACATAGAACACTTTCAAAAAATATTAGCCGCTCATCCTGAAATGCCGCACTACCCTGCGGAAGAAAATAAAATAAAAATTCCTGCCGGATGGCTGATAGAAAAAGCCGGATGGAAAGGTTACAGAAAAAACGATTATGGCGTACACGCCCGACAGGCATTGGTTTTGGTGAATTACGGCAACGCCCAAGGAAAAGAAATCTATCATTTATCTGAAGAAATCATCTCCGACATTTACAGTAAATTTGATATTCAACTGGAACGCGAAGTGAATATGGTGTAAGGTGGGAAGTGGAAAGTTTTGGGTGAGAAAGTTTTGAGTAGTAATTCAGAATATTACAAGGATACAGAAGCGACATTACATCTCACAAGTATTCATAATGGTAAAAAACTCAGAAATATTATTGGGATTGTAATCGCGTTAAAAAGTGATTTACAAAACGATTATTTAAAATCTTTCAGTGATTTAATTCAATCAGAAGTTTTTGCGGACTACTTAGATATGGCTGAACACTTATTAAGCGAAGGATATAAAGATGCTGCTGCAGTATTAGTTGGATCAACTTTAGAAATTCACCTAAGAGAACTTTGTATATCAAATGGGATTGATATTGAGTTCAAAAACAATAAAGGAAATGTTATTTCTAAAAAAGCCGACTCAATGAATTCTGATTTAGCTAAGGCTGGAGTTTATTTACCAGCTTACCAAAAGCAAATCATAGCTTGGTTAGGTATCAGAAATTCAGCAGCACATGGTAAATATACAGAATACAAGATAGAAGAAATTGCATTAATGCTACAAAGCATTAGACAGTTTATTTTAACTACTAAAGAATGACTAAATTACTAAATAAAGCAGACACGGACAGCACAGAAATTATTCTTTATTTAACTACTATATAAACAAATTTTCTTACCTAAAAGTGTCCTCAACTCCTGGATAATTGCATCTTTCAAGCGATACGTATGGTGAAAACTTCATCTTTTTTTTAGGATTTGCAATCCTGAAAAATTTATAAATCAAACAACATAGCGCTCCTACGGAGCGCCCTTCCCATATACTATTCTTACTACTAAGATATTGTTCCTACGGAACATGGCGCATCATTCAACAGCTACTTTATCCCCCACTCACGCAAGTTTCCAAACTTGTGCGTAGCGAGTAAATACCTATTGATTTGGGTGGTGTTGTGAATATGGAGTTACGTAAAATTTTAAAATCTCAACTCTGACGTTACTTGGAAAAATTTTGTAACTTTGATACAGAAATTTAAAGTGTAGAAAAATGAGAACACTAAACATATCCATATCAGACCTTGAATACAACAAATTCGGGCTAAAAAATGAAAAATTGAGTTTTAGTGAATTGCTGGAAATAATAAACAAAGAATTACAAAAACTCAACTTGAGAAAATCAGTTGAACTTGCCGAAAAATATGACCTTTCAAAATTGTCAATGGACGAAATAACGGACGAAGTAAAAGCGACAAGAAATGCAAAAAATCGTCATTGATACGAATGTTATTGTATCTGCTTTAATTCAAAAAAATTATCCGTTTCTGATTATTGACGAGTTGTTTTTTGAAAACAAATTTCAACTCTGTGTTTCAAATGAATTAATGACTGAATATTTCGCTGTCTTGTAAAGACCCAAATTTGCCCGGTTTCCTGACTTTACATCCAAAGCTGAAAATGTTTTGACTGAAATCGGACTAAAGGCTCAACTGTACAAACCGACATTTAAATTGGATATTATTTCTGATTAGGATGACAATATGATTTTGGAACTTGCCGAAGAAAGCAAAGCCGATTTTATTATAACAGGAAATACAAATGATTTTACAATATCGGAATATAAAACTACAAAAATTGTTACACCAAAGGAATACTGGGAGAATCACAAACCCAAATAACACGCACTCCGCTAATTAAGTACCTAATATGAGCAGCATTTTTTGGACAGCATATAGTAGTGGTGACCGACATCACGTAATCAGTACAATAAAAGAATCTGTAGCTGATTATGGTGATATTGTTGATTTCAAATTTTTCTCCGACATTTCTATCGTCCTCACTATAGAGAT
Organism: Bacteroidota bacterium; assembly: GCA_023396345.1. Classification (GTDB taxonomy): domain Bacteria; phylum Bacteroidota; class Bacteroidia; order Chitinophagales; family Chitinophagaceae; genus Haoranjiania. The sequence continues at coordinate 33 of JAEWWO010000182.1, read as the reverse complement.
TGCAGAATGCAATATTAACGAGCTGTACAGCGT
>JAEWWO010000179.1 GCA_023396345.1 Bacteroidota bacterium | reverse complement strand
GTACAGCTGGGAAAGACATGGTGGTGCAATTAATGAAGGGCCGGCTATTCTTAAGAATAAAAATGATGAGGTTTTCCTTACTTTTTCAGGCAGTGGTTATTGGGTAGATGATTATTGTTTAGGATTGATGAAGCTGAAAAAAGAAGGCGACCCAATGAAACGTTCGGATTGGGAAAAATATCCGGAACCGGTATTTACCAGGAATGACGCGGGCGGGGCTTTTGGTCCGGGACATAATGGATTCTTCAAATCGCCGGATGGAAAGGAAGACTGGATTATATATCATGCCAGGAGCCTGCCGAATGGTGGCAGCACAAATTATCGGAATACAAGGATTCAAAAAGTTAATTGGAAGCCGGATGGTACACCCGATTTTGGAGAGCCGGTAAAAATAGGAGAAAAAATTCAGCGGCCATCGGGGGAATAAAATAAGAGATAGCGCTACTGCGGAGCGCATTTACAATGATTCAAAATGCTACACAGATTTTGATTCCTTCTGAATTATTGAATGAAATTGTTTGCTCCGTAGGAGCATCATCTGTGTAGAAAAAAGGTAAATAAAAACACCGCTCCGTAGGAGCGATATAATAATTGACAGATGTATATTTACAGGGATAGCGCTCCGCAGGAGCGTGGCTACAACGATTCAAAATACACAGATTTTGATTCCTCCGGAATTATTGAATGAAAAAATTGTTTACTCCGTAAGAGCATCATCTGTGTAGCAAAAAGTAAATAAAAAACCCGTTCTGTAGGAGCAATATAAAAACATCATTCCGTTTTTTTATAATGAAAGGAAATAAATCGATATTAATACTTTTAATTATTTGTATAAACGCAAATCTTGTATTTGCAAAACTTCTAGATGAAAATGGCTATGATTTATGGCTACGCTATAAACCATTGGAATCTGCAACCCTGCGGGATAAATATATAGAACAACTTGGAAATATTGTTCTAAAAGAAAAGTCTGATGTTATTGACGCTATAAAAAAAGAATGTTCTTTTGCATTTAATGCCATGCTTAGCCTGAATCCAGAATTCAAGTCTTCATCTTCAACTAAAAAATTTCTGGAGTTTTCAAAGTTACCTGTGTATAGTATAACTGATACGCATTTAAAAAAGGTAGGTGAGGAAGGGTATATCATCAAAACTATTAAAGAAAAAAATAGAACGATATTGCTCATTGCATCTACAGGAGATGCAGGCCTGTTATATGGCATGTTTCATTTACTGCATTTGATGCAAACAAGACAAGAAGTTACAAATTTACATATAACAGAATACCCTCGTATCAAGTGGCGTATGCTCAATCAGTGGGATAATCTAGATGGTAGTATTGAAAGAGGATACAGCGGACAGTCAATTTACAAATGGGATGAACTGCCCGAAAAAGCAGATAAGAGATATACAGATTTTGCAAGAGCAAATGCTTCTGTTGGCATTAATGCTGTAGTTATAAATAATGTGAATGCTGATCCTCGTATATTAGGTGCTGATTATTTAAAAAAAGTTGCCCGTTTAGCTGAAGTTTTCCGTCCATACAATATAAAGATTTTTCTTTCAGCTAATTATGCTGCACCTTTACCTCCGTCTAAAACACCTAATGTATTGAAGAAGTGGGGTGGTATAGGAAATTTGAGTACTGCCGATCCTTTTAACAAAGAGGTGCAAAATTGGTGGAAAACTAAAATTGATGAAATATACAATATAGTCCCAAATTTTGGTGGATTTCTGGTCAAAGCCAATTCTGAAAGAATGCCCGGGCCGCAGGACTATGGACGTAATCATGTAGATGGTGCTAATATGCTTGCAAAAATCTTACAACCCTATAATGGAATGGTAATATGGCGGGCATTTGTATATGCACACAGTAATAATGAGCCAGACAGGGCGAAACAATCATATAATGAGTTTTATCCCTTAGATGGAAAATTTGAACATAATGTAATTCTACAGGTTAAAAATGGTCCACTAGATTTTCAACCTTTGGAACCACCACATCCACTATTTGGTTCAATGCCTGAAACTAATCTTTTTGCAGAAATACAGATTACACAGGAATATTTAGGACATTCTACCTATCTTGTTTATTTATCTCCAATGTGGAAGAAATTTCTACAGTTTCTTAATCATTCAACTAGTGTTGCAGATATATTATCTTCACAAAATCCAAGTAAAATAACAGGTATTGCTGGTGTGGCAAATACAGGTGATAATGATAACTGGACTGGGCATCATTTTGCACAAGCTAATTGGTATGCATATGGTCGACTTGCATGGAATCCGTATAGGAATATCGACACCGTTACACAAGATTGGATAAAAATGACTTGGACTCAAAATATTGATGCTGTAAATAAAATAAAATATTTTATGGATAATTCGTGGAAGAATTTTGTAAATCTCCAGACACCTTATGGATTGGTGGTTACAACTGATGCTGTAAAGCATTATTATCCGGCATTCTCTGAAAGAATAAATAGATATTGGTTCGCAAATAATAATGGAATTGGGTATAATCGTACTGTACAAGGATCTAATTATGTAAGTCAATATGATATTGAAAATAAAAATAGGTTCAATAATATCAAAACCTGCCCTGAAGAATATTTATTGTTTTTTCATTTTGTAGATTGGCAATATTCTTTAAAAAACAATAATACATTAAGAAGTAATATTTTTATTGGTATTGAAGAGAGCATTATAGCTATTGATGAAATGATTGCATTATGGAAATCTATACAGAAAGATATTGATAACAAGCGATATAATGATGTTATGAACAGAATGCTGCAACAAAAAAAAGACGCCCTTCTCTTTGAAAAGGCTTTCAAGAATTTTGTAAATACTTGGAGATAGCGCTCCTGCGGAGCGCGCCAACAATGATTGGAAATTCTACACAGATTTGATTCCTCTGGAATCTTGGATGAAAAAATTGTTTGCTCCGTAGGAGCATCATCTGTGTAGAAACAAAATAATAAAGCAATAAACAAATGCCGAACAGATACACACAAATTTATATTCAACTGGTTTTTGCTGTAAAAGGTAGAGAAATAAAAATACCTTCTTTTAATCGTGAAGAAATTGAAAAATATATTTGCGGCATTTTTAATAATAAGCAGCAAAAAGTGCTGGCTATTTACGGTAATCCCGATCATATTCATATATTTTTCAGCTACAAAAACCTCCGCGTTTCTTCACCCGAATTAGTAAAGATCGTCAAAACAGAATCCACAAAATTTATCAATGAGAAAAAATTGTGTTCAGGAAGTTTTTTCTGGCAGGAAGGTTATGGCGCATTTTCATATAGCAAGAGTCAGAAAGATGCTGTAGTAAAATATGTTGTAAATCAGGAAGAGCATCACAAAAAGAAAAGTTTCAAAGAAGAATATATGGCATTTTTAGAAGCTTTTAAAATTGAATTTAAAAATCAATATTTATTTGATTTTTATGAAAATGAAAAATAGTTACATTCTTTGTAAGATTTAAATTAAAAAAATAAACCATGAAATTGATAACGAGTTTGCTTCTATTATTCACCGTTTGTATTTCTTTTGCGCAGCAGAAAATAAGCGTGCAAAAGATAACGCCTGTAGAATTTAATGAAGTAATTATAAATGATGATTTTTGGAAACCTAGAATGGATATTCAGCAAAAAGTATTGCTGCCGCACGCATTTGAAAAAACAAAGCCCGCTGTTGAAAACTTAATCAAGACCGGGAACTTTTTAAGAGGAATAAAAGACGAGCTGCCTTTCCCGCACAGGTACGTGGTTTCAGACTTTTATAAGGTAATGGAAGGCGCTTCTTATTTGTTAATGAATCAACGGGATAGTACACTCGAATCAGGAATGGATAAGCTTATTGACATTATCGCATTGTCACAGGCACCGGATGGATATATGTACGATGCGCACATTACGGGCTCATCGTCAAAGCATGAACATTGGGGCGGTGCAGGTATGGGAGATAAGCCTTATTCATGGGTATTGCATAGTCATGAATTGTACAATATGGGACATATGTACGAGGCGGCTATTGCTTACTACAATGCTACAGGCAAAAGAAAATGGTTAGACGTAGCAGAGAAAAATGCACAGCATATCAATAAAGTTTTTTTTGTAGGCGATAAAAATTACAATCAGGGAAAGCCTGTTATGCAGGCTCCGGGACATGAAGAGATTGAATTAGCTCTGGTTAAACTTTTTCATACAACTAATAATGCTCTTTATCTGCAAATGGCTAAAAAGTTTCTGGATATACGCGGCGTTACTTATAAACCTGAAGGCACAGGTGTAATGAGTGCCGAATATTCACAGCAACATCTTCCTGTAAAAGATCAGCGCAAGCCGACAGGACATGCCGTTCGGGCAGCCTATTTGTATGCAGGTATGGCAGATGTAAGTGCTGCTACTAATGATGTTGCCTATCTTACAGCATTAAATAACATCTGGAAAAATATTACAGATACCCGAATGCACATCACCGGTGGATTAGGTGCAGTGCACGGT
>JAEWWO010000099.1 GCA_023396345.1 Bacteroidota bacterium | reverse complement strand
CCGCTGTAGTTGGCAGGAGAGCCGTGTGTAAGATGTCCGCCCATGCTCAGGTCAAGACCTAATATTTTATCGCCGGGTTTAAGCGTACAAAGGTGTACCGCTGCATTAGCCTGCGCACCACTATGCGGTTGCACATTGGCGTATTCAATATTAAAAGCTGATTTTAAACGGTCAATAGCCAATTGCTCCATCTCGTCTACAATTTCGCAGCCTGCATAGTATCTTCTTCCCGGATAGCCTTCGGCGTATTTATTGGTTGGTACGCTTCCCATTGCCTGCATTACCTGCAAGCTGGTAAAGTTTTCAGAAGCAATCAGTTCAATGCCGTTTCTCTGGCGTTTAAGTTCTCTGTCGAGTAAATCAAAAATTTTAGCGTCTCTTTGCATGGAAATAGTGTTTTAGATGCGCAAAACTACTTAAATTATTCTATAAAATTTAGGTACAATGAGGCAGGGAAGAAAAACTTTGTACATTTGTCCGGGTATAAAACCAGTTTAAAGCGCAGAAGAGAACAGATACATCCATTACCGGATAAAATAAAAGAAGAAAAATGAAAGCAATCATACCCGTAGCAGGAACGGGAGCAAAATTAAGACCACACACGTATACACAGCCAAAAGCATTGATGCCGCTGGCAGGTAAAACCGTGCTTGATTTTACTATAGATTATTTATACAAAGCAGGTATTGAAGAATTTATTTTTATCGTAGGATATCTTAGCGAAAAGATTGAAGAGCATGTAAAAAATAAATATCCGCAGCTAACCTGTCATTTTGTATATCAGGACAGGAGAGAAGGAACCGGACACGCCATACGTCTGGCAAAGGATATTGTAAAGGATGATGAACTGCTGATTGTTATGGGAGATACTATCACAGAGTTTGAAATTGAAGAAGTGATAGCAGCCCGCGAAACTATGATTGCCATAAAAAGGGTAGACGACCCGCGCGGATTTGGCGTTGCCAATATTGACGCGGAAGGATATATTTCCCGCCTAGTAGAAAAGCCTGCAATTCCTATGAGCAACAATGCGCTGGTGGGCGTATACCGAATTAAAGAGACTCCTGTTTTGTATGAATGTCTCGACAGGTTATTTTCAGATAATATAAAATCGCACGGAGAATATCATCTTACCGATGCATTGCAATGCATGATTGATAAAGGTGTTAAGATGAAATCGTTTAAAGTAAACAGATGGTTTGATTGTGGCAGAAAAGAAACACTGATAGAAACCAATGCATTTTTATTGAAGACACAAGGCACTACCATACCGGATTCTGTGGTTAGCGAAAGTTCTATCATCATTCCTCCGGTGAGCATTGGTGAGGGTTCTGTGATTGTGGGTTCTATCATCGGTCCGCATATTTCTATCGGAGAAAATACAAAAGTGGTTAATTCTATCCTGAAAGATTCTATCGTGGGGTCTTATACCACACTGGAAGATATGGTGGTAAATAAATCTTTGATAGGAAGTGATGTGGTGCTTACAGGTGATGCAAAAACGCTGAATGTGGGTGACAATACAGAGATAAATTTTAATAATTGATTGAGGAATGAATGATGATTTACAGGTACGCTGGTGGAACCTGAAAACAAAGCTGGCAGAGAAATTCAACAAAACAGAAGGCATAGATATGGAAGCCATTCTTTTTTTGATTGGCATGCAGGAGACAGGATTTACACCCGCTAAAATATCAAAAGAACAAAAGCAGGATTTAATGCATGTGGCAGTTTGCACACTGCTTTCTTCCAGCGGATATTTTGAACTGGAAAGAGTAGATAAAGACGGCTGGCCGCATTTTAAACAACTGAAAGAAATAAAAATAGAATCCGTATTTGAACAGGAAGATTTTCTTAAAGACCATGTGCTGCTATATTTTGAGCAGAACGGATTTGTGTAAAAAACTTTTTATATTATCCCGAATATGTATGTACGCTTGATTGTGCGGTTGGTAAATAGTTTACGCCAAACCAGCAAACCAGCAGCAATATAAATGCACATACAATAATCATAAATCCGGTTATCGCTTTCTTATTTTTGTATTTATATCTGTAATGAATATAAATAAGATAGCCTAGCCAGGTTATAAAAGCCCATGTTTCTTTAGGGTCCCAGGTCCAGTAATGTCCCCAGGCTTCCTTAGCCCAAAGAGCGCCAAACAGTAATCCGAAAGTAAGAAAGGCATAGCCAATGTTTATCAACTGGTCGGCAAGGAATAAAGTATGTTCCGTATCTTTTTGTTTTTTGTGCAGATATATGCCGTATAAAGCTACAATTGTAGCCATTCCCAGCATGGCATAGGCAAAAATATATACGATTACATGCGGCACAAACCACACACTTTGCAAAGCAGGCATCAGGGTTTTATTTACTGTGTCAGGCTTAAAGAAAGTAACAAGAATAAAAACAATACTCATCATCGCCGAATAGTTGAGCATCCATTTCTGCTTGTATAAAAAGTATAAAACCAAGCCTATTGCTCCTAAGAAGAAGGCATACCATATGCGGGTTTCAGCCATTGTGCGCAAGGGAGGTCTTTCCAGTTGTATCCAAAGGACGGCTATAAAAATACCGATGATTAGGGTTGCAAGTCCGTGCAAAAGAACACCCAGTCTTTGACTTCCTTTATTTTTTAAATAAATAAGTCCGGTTGAAATAAGCCAGAGTGCAACCACTGCAAAAGTTATATAGGAAAAGTAATGCCACATAATTATTTTCTGCTTTTAAAAAGGAAGGCTACAGAGCCTGCCATTAAAATAAATATACCAATATACACAACCGGCAGCCAGGGGTCAAGAATCAGTTCTACTACACTCAGGTCAGACCATCTTCCAAAACGCTCATCGTAACTTACCTGATATATCTTCCAGCCATCAACGGTGATAGGATTGTTTACTTCTATTTTCTCTTCTCTGATTTCTTCTTTCCCCTTTTGATATACGAGAACTTCCGACTCAAATTTTCTGGCTTCAGCAGGCGCCATTACAACAATATGATTGCTGTCGAGCATAATTGTTTTGGCAGGAAACTGAAAATTTCCCGCAGCAATCCACTCGGTAGTAGTTGTGTTATTTTTAATATTCTGTACGGTTATCTTCGCTGCGTTTGTTGCGCCCCACATAGGGTTGGCTGCATAGTCATGTTCATTTACAGGAACGGCATTGGATAAATACTCGTGCAGCGTAATTTTCCAGTCAAGCATTGTCATGCTTGTGCCATTATTTTCCAGTAAAAAACTTTGAGGTTTATTCTCAGGAAGCGGCGTGCCCTCTTTATCTATGATGTAAACTTTGTTAGGATAAATATCAATATTAAAATTCTTCAGCTCCAGTGCAATGGGCAGTTCATGAACGTGTCCTTCACTGTCTTTGGCTCTCCATTCTGTTTGGTCTTTATGCAGATCCATTGTTAATCTCATCAAATCTCCCTGACCTAAAACGCCTGCAAATAAAGTAAGCCACAAACCAAAGTGATTTAGCAAAAAGGTTACATTCTTTTTCTGAAAAACCAGTGCTCTTTTTAGAATAGCCAACCACAAATTGGTAAGCACCAGTAAAAAAATAAGAGCAAAGTACCAGGTGCGTGTAATATTGTCCAGTCCCAGCCTTAGTAAGTATTGTGGTGTTGCTGTATTGGAGCTGTCGAGGTTGATGCTGCCCAGTCCGATGGTGAGCACGCCAAGCGTGGCAGAACTCACAATAGCGAACGGAACACTGCTGTGCAGGTTTACAAAATTCTTTTGTTTAAAAAGAAAAAAAACAGCGGTATTCACCAAAATAAATATCAACCCCAGAATAATGTTATTGGGAAACGAAAACCATTGCCTGGGAATGGTTCCCGTAAAATACTGTAACAGTATTCCCAAAAACAATGATATGCCGGTGATGATTATCGAATACTTATACTGGTTTTGTTTTTGAAATTCTTTATCAAAATTCATAAGCGGTTAAGTAATGGTCTTCCGGAGTACAGGTTTATTTTCTCGTTACCAGTAATCCTTTTTCTTTTGCCTGTTGTAACCATTTAGGGACAATGTTTTTCATAAATCTGTCCTTATCGGCTCTTTCTTTCTGCATGTCAAGACCAATAGCTGATTGCGCTTTGGCTTTAGTGCTTATGTCAGGCATGGTAAAGTTAGCAGTAATTTTTAATTTATTTTTTAAATTATTCATGTTTTGTTCAGCCTGCATGGCATGGAACATTCCGTCTGCCAGTACTCTCTGAGATTCAATAGGAGCGTGGAAAGATGCACCATGTGAAGCGGTGATATAATCCCAGCGCCATTGTGACTTTCTGATTTCGTTTAATATAGGTTTCATGTCTGCTTCCTGCGCACCGTTGTCCCAAAGGAACTTAGCCATAAAGTGCACTTTAGCCAGTTGCTTTTCCAGTCTGTTTCTTAAAGTGAAAACATAATCTTGTCTTTCGTAAACGTTTTGTGCTAAAACGCCTTCCGGCTCTCTGTGACAAACCTGACAGGTATTATTGATATTAGCAAGTGGACTGCTGATGTGATGGTCTGTATATTTAATTCCTCCCTGCGATTTGTAAGGCATATGACAGTCAGAGCAGGAAACGCCTCTTTGCGCATGAATTCCCAGCTGGAAGATTTCGTAATCTGGATGCTGCGCTTTCAAAATAGGTGTACGACTGATTTTGTGCGTGAAATCAACAAAGCTTGAACTATCGTAATAAGCTTCAATATCTTCTACTCGCTGACCTTTGTCCCAAGGGAAAGTTAGGTATTTGCTATCGCCTTTAAAATAATATTCCACGTGGCATTGCGCACAAACCAGTGAGCGCATTTCCTGATGTGTAGATTTGGTAATGTCTTTTCCCGAACGGTTAAATGCTTCCACCAATGCAGGGCGTGTGATAGTAAGATTCATTGTCTTAGGATCGTGACAATCGGCACAGCCAATAGGGTTTACTATTTCATGTCCGAAATCAGCCCAATTGGCTTTATAGAAATTTTCTACTCCTACTGCGTTCATCATACGAGGAACGTCGGGGCTTTTACAAGTCCAGCAGGTGGCAGGCTGAGGAGATTTACTGGTATCGCTCGGAGCACCGGTCCTTAGTGTATGCACTACATCATCAACGGCATGCATGTGTCCGCGGGGTGCTGTGTAATCTTTTGAGAAAGCGTATCCTGCCCACAGTACCACCATTTCAGGGCGTTCTGCAAGCAAATCGTCGTTGGTGCTGCTCATATGTTTTGAACGAAAAGTAGTATCAGCTGTAAGTGCCCAGGATTGATACTCTCTGGGATAATATTCTTCCCATGCCTCATTTACTGATTCAAACTCTTTTAAGTTATTGTCGGCTCTTGATAAATGTTCTGCTTCCGCTTTCCTCTGTATAATGGAGTTTGCCAGCCAGCCCAGAACAAAAACTACTACTGCCAAGATGGTAACTATTAACCAGTTTTTCTTCTTCATCAGTTTTTATTTTTAATATTTTTATAAGCTTATTTTTTTTCTACATTCACCATTTTCTGTAACCATTCAGGCACGGGCTGAGGTGCTAAAGGCACTCTTGCATTTGGCGCTGAATTTAAACCTCTTACATTTCCATGCGGTACATCGGTGTGGCATTCCCAGCAGAGTTTTCCCTCATCGGCATGTGCCATTTTAGCCGTTACCTGCCCTGTGCCCACCACGCTATTCAATTCATCATGACATCTTATACAATTTTCCTGCACTACGGTTTCGCCGGGTTTTCTTATTTTAATAACCTGTGGTTCCAGTCGCCACGAAAACAAGGTAGCATGCCTTAATCCATCACTTGCTTTAAAGTAATATTTTCTGAAAATATTATCGTGTGGTACATGGCAATCGTTACATACAGTGTTTCTGCCGTGCGATGAGTGAAACCATGTAGAATATTCCGGCGCCATAATGTGACAGTTTACACAGGCACGTGGATCGTCTGATAAATAAGAATAGGCTTTGGAAACATAAAACACATAAGCCATAAGACCTATCATTACACCAACCAAAGAGGGTATCAGAAATTTAGGAACTTTCCTTTTTTTTCTTATTTCGGGTGATGTGTTTTGTGTTGTCATAGATTTAAAAGATAAATTTATCTTTATTTTATATACAAATGTATAATAATAATACATGACGAAAAAATGACATTGGTCATGTTTTGTTGTATTTGTAAGCTTTTTAGCAAAAAAATAAATTTATTTGTTTGGTATTTTATTGAGTTTTAATTTTGTTAAAATAAAATCTTTAAAAAATTTAATTCTACTTTCTTTATGAAATCCCATATTAATAAATTAGTTTTTTTAGGTGTCTTTTTTTTGATGGCTTCCGGGTATGCTGCGGCACAGTCGCAAAACGATATAAATAAAGACAAGGAATTTTCGGTATCTGCACAAATAAGACCCCGGGCAGAGTACCGCAATGGCGCCTACAGACCTTTGGAAGAAGGCGAAGCTCCCGCAATTCTGGTGCACAACAGGGCGAGATTAACGCTGGACTATGCGCAGTCCGATAAACTGAAAGTAAGAGTATCGACACAAAACATAAACATTTGGGGGCAGGCTCCCCAGGTGCAGGTTACAGATC
>JAEWWO010000322.1 GCA_023396345.1 Bacteroidota bacterium | reverse complement strand
AAATCTCTTGCACCACTTATGGATGCGCAAAGAGCCATACAACTGGTAAGAGAAAATGCTCAAGAATGGGGCATTGATAAAAATAAAATTGGCATTATGGGCTTTTCAGCAGGCGGACATCTAGCTGCTACAGCGTCTGTAAATTTTAATCACGCTGTAGTGAATAATCCAAATAACATTAGCCTACGTCCTGATTTTAGCATACTCGCCTACCCTGTAATAACTATGAATGACACCTACACACATCAGGGATCCAGAGAAAATTTATTTCATCAAAATTTATCCTCTTCACATAAATTTTATACCAGCGCAACACAGCAGACAAAGTTTTTCTCTGCCGAAGAGAATGTTACGTCCAACACACCTCCTGCATTTATCTTTCACTCGCAGGACGATGCTACAGTGCCGGTGCAGAATGCTATACTGTATTATCAAAAACTGACAGAAAACAAGGTAGCCAATTCGCAGCTCATCATTTATCCGTCCGGCGGACATGGTTACGGACTTAACCTGCCCAACAAAAATGAAAAATGGATGGAGAGAATGAAAAATTGGTTGGATATTTTGTATCCGTAATATTATATTCATTGATAATAAAATGGTTAAAACCATTTATTAATATAATTCTCTTTTCATAGCCCATGATTTAAATCATGGGCTATGAAAAGGATAACATACATACAAAAAACCATTTTAATGGTTTATAAATTCTAATTCAAAAAATTGATGCATATGTCACATTCTTACAATAAAATATGGATACATGCAATTTGGGCAACAAAGGAAAGAGAACCGTTTATTCATTCATCTGTTGAATTTAAAATCTATCAATTTATATCCGAACAATTACGTGAACAAGGATGCCCGGTAAGAATAATAAATGGGATGCCTGACCACATTCATTGTTTATTTTTATTAAATCCCAATAAATCAATTGCTGAAATTATTAAACAAATTAAAGGCAGCAGTTCGCATTACATCAATCAAAATAATTTGATAAATGAAAAATTCTCGTGGCAAACAGGTTATGCCGCCTATTCAGTATCGGAATCTGTTGTTGAAAAAGTATATCACTATATTTTCAATCAAAAAAGACATCACCTGAAGAAAACTTTCAGTCAAGAGTTTCAAGAATTTGTACTGGTAAACGGTATTGAATATAAATCTTAGGATAACATTCCCCAATGCATTTTAACAAAATAAAACATCGACCAATCAAATATTTTTATACTTTTAATACTCAAATTTTAAAACAATTTAAAACTAAAATCATGAAAATGACTAAAATGATTCCTGCTCTTATTTTGTCAGGAAGTTTATTACTTGCATTACCTGCTTGTAAATCAAAAGTTGACGACACAGCTGTAAAAGCAAATGTTGAAAATGTATTGACAGCTTCTCCGGGCGTAACTTCAGAAGTTAAAGACGGCGTAGTTACTTTATCAGGTACAGTTGCAAGTGAAGAAGAAAAAGCTGCTGCAGAAAGCGCAGTTGCTGCTTTACAAACTGATACAAAATCCGGCGTAAAAAGTGTTGTAAACAATATTACAGTTGTTGCTCCGGTTGTAAATGTATCTCCTGATGCTACTTTGCAGGAAGGTGTTGCTACTGTTGTAAAAGATTTCCCCGGCGTACAGGCTACAGTTGCTAATGGCGTAATCACTGTTACAGGAAGCCTTGAGCAGGCAAGAGTTCAGACTTTAAAACAAGCTTTAGATGCTTTAAGTCCGCAAAGAACTGACATGAGTGCTCTTCAGGTAAAATAAAAATTAACCAACTAAAACAATTTTAAAATGTCATTACAAGAAAAATATAAACCATTATTAGATACCGCTAAAAATGCAGGTATTGACGATTTAAGCGTTGCAGAGCAAAATGGTGTTTTGCATATAAACGGCACTGCTCCTACTGCTGAAGTAAAAAATCAATTATGGGATGTGTACGGATCAATTGATCCTAACTTCCTTACAGGCGATGTAGTTATGGACGTAAAAGTAGCTACTGCTGTTGCCGGTGGAAAAGTTAGAGTTACTACTAATGAAACCAATCTGAACATCAGAAAAGGCCCCGGAACAGATCAACCTGTTGTAGGAAAAGCCGCTAAAGACGAAGTAATTACTTTAGTAGGAAAAGCCAACGACCAATGGTGGCTGGTGCGCACCAACGATGGTGAAGAAGGTTACAGCTATGCGCAATACCTTACTCCTGTAGAGTAAACATATAAAAAAAGCATGTTTATACAAAGAGACTGATTCATTCAGTCTCTTTTTTATTTGGTAAAATAATATTAGATTTGGATGTTATAAAGTTCTATTCATGTAAACATTCGGTCAGTTTTTATTGCACGAAATTTGCTTGATGTTACATAAGCTAAACACAATGTTCTCAATTTATGAAGCGTCATATAGCTAATGGATTTACCCTACTTAATCTGATTTTCGGATGCATCAGCATTATACTGATTACTTACGATTCTTTTGCTGCTGATGTTTTAAAACACCCGGCAGACCATACATTTCAAATATTATCCCGACAATTATCGGTGGCCTCTTTGTTTATTGTAGGTTCTGCGATTGTTGATTTTTTAGACGGATTCGTAGCGCGTCTTTTGGGCATTGCTTCAGAAC
>JAEWWO010000294.1 GCA_023396345.1 Bacteroidota bacterium | reverse complement strand
GAATAGGAATGTAGCGGTGCATCTCTCCAAAAACTTCGATGCTTTTTATAACTTTCTTTTTATAGGCTTTCAGTCCGCAGTTAAAGTCGTGCAGCTCAATGCCGGAACTTTTACGCGCAACTGCATTAAATAATTTTGAAGGAAGATTTTTGGTTAATTTATTGTCGTAGCGTTTTTGTTTCCAGCCGCTGATAAGGTCGTAGCCTTCTTTTGCAATCATCCTGTAAAGCTCGGGTATTTCATCAGGACTGTCCTGCATGTCGGCATCCATAGTGATTACCACATCTCCCTGTGCAGCTTTAAAGCCTTCGTTGAGCGCAGCAGATTTACCGTAATTTCTCTGGAATTTAATTCCTTTAAAATTGGTATTAATGCGGGCAATATTTTCAATTACTTCCCAGCTTGTATCGGTACTTCCGTCGTCAATCATTATGACTTCGTAAGTAAAATTATTTTCCTTCATTACACGGGTAATCCAATCGCTCAATTCAGGCAAGGATTCTTCTTCGTTTAATAAAGGAATGATAACTGATATATCCATAAATATTTTTTAAAAAAATCAATCCGGTTTATTTTTTTTAGCCAGTGCTGCACCCAGCAAAGAACCTACAACGCCTGTAACACCATAGAGCAGCAGGGTTGAGCTGATTGTAAGCAGAACATAATTCTGCTGTGCAAATGCAGCTTGTTTTTCTACATCGGCGTTATCTGTTCCCTGAGCAATCATTTCTGTTTTTCTTTCTTCAAAAATTTTATCAGCATTTTCTTTGAACAAAACTTTTGTAGAAAAAAGATTCCACACAATCATCATCAAAGCTGCTACACAAGCCGTTTTAAAACCATGTGCAAAAATGTTGGCAAAAGATGCAGCCTTGTCCTGTACTTTTTTGTATTGAAAACAAAATATTATAATGAGAATGATAATGGCCGGATAGATGGAATAGCTGGCGATATCATTGGCATACCATCCTGTAATATTCATGATTACAGAAAGAATAATGACAATCAATGCCAGTATTAATCCGTGTTTAATATGAACTTTTGATTTGTTCACTAATCAATTTTTTAATTTCTATACAAATTATTTTTTACTACTGTAGCTAAAACCTTACCTTTTAATTCTACATTAAAAAATGGTGAGTTCACCGATTTACTTTGGTTAGCAACTTCTGTAAAGATAGAGTTTTCTTCCGGTGAAAAGATGGTGAAATCTGCAACTTGTCCTGTTTCTATGCCATTTGCTTCTAATCCGAAAATTTTTCTGTTGTTGGAAGAAAACAATTGAATGGTTTGTTGCGGAGTAAGTTCAGGCAATGCCGTTCTTACAGCAGCATAAGCTGTTTGCAAGCCAATCATTCCGTTTTTGGCATATTCAAACTCACAATCCTTGTCATCAGCATGTTGCGGAAAATGATGTACGGCAACAGCATCTATTACTCCGTCCATAACCGCCTGGCGTAAAGCATCTCTGTCTGCCTTAGTGCGCAGGGGCACGTTTACTTTCAGGTTCGTATCATAAGAGCGTATGTCTTCGTCGCAGAAATATAAATGGTGAGGCGTTACACTGCAAGTTAGCTGCAACCCTTCCTGTTTTGCATTTCTAATAAGCTCTACACTTTTTGCTGTGGATATGCCTGTAATGTGCATTCTGCTTTGTGTGTAGCGAAGGAGTTCTATATCGCGCATGATCATGATATGCTCTGCAACGGCGGGCATTCCTGGTAATCCCAGTTGCGTGGAGATGATTCCTTCGTTCATTAAACCATTACTGCCAAATGTTGCTTCTACGGGTTGGGTTACAATTACGCCGTTTAGTCTTTTTACATACTGAAGAGCTTTTACCAGTAAGCCTGCCGATTGTATCGTATTCTTCCCGTCACTGAAGCCAATACTTCCGGATGCTGACATATCGTACATTTCAGCCAGTTCGCTGCCTTCTGCATTTTTACTTACAGCACCCAAAGGATATACGTTAACGACGGCATGTTTGGATTTGTTTACAATATATTCCGCTGCCGATTTATTTTGGATAACAGGGGATACATTGGGTACAACAAACACATGCGTAAAGCCTCCCGCCAGAGCGGCGGCTGCGCCCGTTTCAACTGTTTCTCTGTATTCGTAACCGGGATCGGAGAAGTCGGAAAATATTTCTACCCAACCCGGACTCAGATATGCACCGTTGGCATCAATTATTTCAGTATTATCTTTATCAATATCTTTTCCGATTGAAGAAATGACACCATTTTCAACCAATATATTTACAGTTTCGCCGTTGAATGAAGCATTTTTATCGGCTACATGAACATTCTTAATAAGTAAATTCACCATGCGAACGAAAAAATTTATTGCAAGATACTTTAATTTGACAAAAAGATTTTAAATTTGTGCCCCGAGTTTAAAAAAAGCGGGACGTAGCGCAGCCCGGTAGCGCACTTGCATGGGGTGCAAGGGGTCGCTAGTTCGAATCTAGTCGTCCCGACGCTTTAAAATCAAGCACTTATAAAATTTGTTTATAGGTGCTTTTTTTGTTGGGTCGAACATAGGTCGAACATAGGTCGAACATTTTTTTTAAGTTATTTTGGCTATAAATTGGATGAATTATTTTTTTGTTAGAATGTGTTTTATAAAAAATGATTTTGAAAAAAATGTAAACAAGAGTTTAATAAAAATTATAATGTTTCTCCTTCTTTAAGACAGTTTAGTTTAAGAGTTAAGTAAAAATGTTAAGAACTATGCTACTTTTTTATCAGTTTCCAAGGTTTTGTGTCTGAGTGATTGATGTAGTTTTCGGATGCTGTAAAAGCAAAAAAATCTTTTAATCTGCGTAGGTTGCAACACTTATTTTTGAGCCAGCTCTTTCATCGTGCTGCGCTCCTTCAAGGCTTATAATACCTCCTTGCTCTTGAGAATTCTGTACTGAATTTCCTACAACTATTTTTGCTAATTTAACGTGAGTTCGACTTAAGCTGCAATAATTTTTGATTTATCAATGATATCATCGTTGTAGTTTATAGAAGGTTTTTTTATCAAAGAAAGAGTATGCTGCCAAAGCAGAAAGGATGTTGATAATAAAATTATCGAAACTTCGATGTCTGGTATGTTCTATTTGGCAAATATTTTTCAGTTCGTCATTGACCGATTCTATCAAGGCTCTTTTTCTCAGCATAATTTTATCATGCAAAAGCATTAAAGCATTTTTCATGTTTTTCTTAATTTTAGTTATCAGATGCACACCATCTATAAACAATTGCTCGAACAAATCTTTACTGATGTATCCTTTATCGCCGAAAAGTTTACCGAAAATACGCTTGTGAAAGTCCATGCTTTTCAGCGGTTCTCTGTCATCTACATTACCTGTAGTGATGATAAAATCTAACACTTCACCTTT
>JAEWWO010000230.1 GCA_023396345.1 Bacteroidota bacterium | reverse complement strand
GGCTAAAGCCAATGCAAAAATCAGCGCACGTTTAGTACCCAATCAGGATCATGAAAAAATTACAGAACTGTTGAAAAATCATCTGGAGTCAATAGCTCCGGAATATGTAACCGTAAAAGTTTCTCCGCATCACGGAGGTAATCCTTACGTTACACCAATCGACAGTGATGAGTATAAAGCTGCTGAAAAAGCGCTGGAGCATGCATTTCGTAAAATACCCATTCCTTTGCGCGGCGGTGGCAGCATTCCTATTACTTCTTTGTTTGAATCAATATTAAACTGCAAAACTATTTTCCTGGGCTTTGGTTTAGACAGTGATAATCTGCACAGTCCTAACGAAAAATATAATATTGATAACTATTATAAAGGCATTGAAACCATTCCTTATTTCCATAAATTTTATGCAGAAATAAAAGGATAATTCTATAATCATCTCTTCGGTAAAATAAGGAGAGAAATAAAAAATTTAGTATGAAGAAAAGAATACTGGCATTATCGGTTTTAGCAACAGGTTTACTGGCATCTTGCGGCAACGCTGCTGATACAGACGGCACAGACAGTACAACTGTAGCCGGAACGGACACGGCAAATGCAGAATGGATACAGCTTTTTGACGGGCAAACTTTAAACGGCTGGCACGGATTTAATAAAGGCACAGACTCTATCACCAACTGGACTTATATTGACGGAGCTTTAGTGTGTCTGGGTGCTACAGGTGGAGCTGATGTAGGTGGAGATATTGTTACAGATAAAGACTACGCCAATTTTGAACTGGAGTGGGAATGGAAAGTAGATACCGGCAGCAATAGTGGCGTAATGTATCATGTAGTGGAAGACGCTAAGTATTCTGGTCCATGGGAAACAGGTCCGGAGTATCAGATAATAGATGATGTGTCTTTCCCTGAAAAACTGGAAGACTGGCAAATGGCGGGAGCCAACTATGCCATGCATCCTGCGGGAGCCAATAAAAAATTAATGCCCGTAGGTCAATGGAATATCAGCAAAATTATTTACAATAACGGCCATGTTGAGCATTGGCTTAACGGAGAAAAAATTGTAGAATTCAACGATACAACTCCTGAATGGAAAGAAATGAGAGAAACCGGAAAGTGGAAAGATCATAAGGATTATGCAGTTGTAAAAAGTGGTAAGATAGCTTTGCAGGATCACGGGGCAAAGGCATACTACAGAAATTTCAGAATAAGAGAACTGTAAAAAAATGTATTCAATTTATTTAAAAAGTAATGTCTTTCTACAAGGCATTACTTTTTTTGTTTACGAAAGTACGTTTGTTTCTTTTGTTATAAAATAAAGGAAACCAATTGAAAATAAATTTTTTTTATGCGGATGTTTTATATTCGCAAAAAACAAACTTAAAACTTAAATCATAGGATAATGAAGGTAATGAAATTTGGCGGTACAAGTGTAGGCAAACCCGAGCGTATGCAGCAGGTTGCCGAGCTGGTAACCCGCGACGATGAGTCAAAAATCGTTGTATTAAGTGCATTGAGCGGTACAACCAATGCATTGGTGGAGATTGGTAATTTGCTGGCAGTAGGAGATAAGAGCAAGGCTAAGGATACAATAGACGAACTGGAAAAACATTACAGAAAATTTATAAAGGAATTATTAAAAGATGACTTTGCATTGTCTAAAGCAACAGAAGTGATTGATGAGCATTTTGACTTTCTCAATATCATTTTAAAAATATCTTTCAGCGATGCTTTAAGCAAAGATATTCTTGCGCAGGGCGAATTGATGAGTACCAAACTCTTTAGTGTCTATCTGAGCGAAAAAGGTATAGACCATATGCTGATGCCGGCACTGGAGTTTATGCGTATAGACAGTAATGAAGAGCCTGATTTAAGCTACATAAAATCGCATCTTAAAAAAAATCTGAAGAAGAACAGCGATAAAAAAATATTCATCACGCAAGGATATATCTGTAGAAACACAAGAGGAGAAGTTGATAATTTAAAACGTGGCGGAAGCGACTATACTGCCTCACTGATTGCAGCTTCTATTGACGCATCTGTCTGCGAAATATGGACGGATATAGACGGCATGCACAATAATGATCCGCGCATTGTAGATAAAACAATTGCGATAGAAAAACTCAGTTTTGATGAAGCTGCCGAGCTGGCTTATTTCGGTGCTAAAATTCTGCATCCTACCTGCATATGGCCCGCTCAAAAAACGCATGTGCCCGTAAAATTGCTGAATACAATGCAACCAGATGCCAAAGGCACTACCATTCAGCAGGATGTAGAAACCACAGGTCCTAAAGCTGTTGCTGCAAAAGATGGCATTATCGCCATCAAAGTAAAGAGCAGCCGCATGTTGCTGGCTTATGGTTTTCTGAGGAAAATATTTGAAGTGTTCGAAAAATATCGCACACCTATCGATATGATTACAACATCAGAAGTGGCGGTATCTCTTACTATTGACAGCGATGTTCATCTCAAAGAAATTATTGCAGAACTCACGCCATTCGGAACGGTGGAAGTAGACAAGGATATGGCAATTGTTTCTGTAGTAGGAAATATGATTGTAAACTCAGAAGAGTTATTAACTGGCATATTCCATGCAATTGAAGGAACGCCTATAAGAATGATCAGCTACGGAGGAAGCAGACACAATATATCTTTACTGATTAATAAAAAAGATGTAAAATCTGTGTTGCAAAAAATCAATTCAGGTGTATTTAACCTTTGATGATTAGCGGATTTTTGAATCTTTATCTTTTGCGATTTTGTAAAATACTACATTATGAATAATCAATCCTTACAGGAAAAATTTCTGAAACTGGTATTGGTAATGGATGAGCTGCGTGAAAAATGTCCGTGGGATCAAAAGCAAACCATTCACACACTGCGCTCAATGACCATTGAAGAAATGTATGAACTTGGCGATGGTATTCTGAATGAAAACTGGGCTACCATCAAGGAAGAGCTGGGCGATATACTGTTGCATATTCTGTTTTATTCCAGAATTGCAAAAGAAGAAGAAAGGTTTACAATCGGCGATGTAATTGACGACATAACACAAAAAATGATTGTGCGCCATCCGCATATTTACGGCGATGTTGAGGTAAAAGATGAGGAGGAGGTAAAAAAGAACTGGCAGAAAATAAAACTCAGCGAAGGTAAAACATCTGTTTTGTCCGGAGTGCCGTCTTCTTTACCCGCTGTTATAAAAGCTATGCGCATTCAGGAAAAAGCAAAACAGGTAGGCTTTGAGTGGGAAACAAAAGAGCAGGTTTGGGAAAAAGTTGAGGAAGAAGTAAAAGAATTACAATTAGCTGAAAAGCAGCAAGATAACGCTGCGGTGCAGGAAGAATTCGGAGATTTATTGTTCAGCCTTATAAACTATGCACGGTTTTTGAATGTAGATGTGGAAACGGTTCTGGAGCAAACCAACAGGAAGTTTATATCGCGGTTTAAGGCTATGGAAGATCTCGCAAAAGAATCTGAAAGAGAACTGACTGATATGAACCTTTCTGACATGGACGAGTTGTGGAACCTTGCCAAGAAATTGCAGAAAGACAAGGATAATTTTAATGAATAGTTTTTATAAACGAATAATATATAAAAATGCGTACCTGCTTATCATAGCAGCGTGGTTTTATACATTGTCGTTTGTGGTAGGTAATTTTTTTAATTACAACAATACACCTCTTCAGGTAAAAAACACATTAGAAGAATATCTTGCAAAACAGGAAAAAGAGTTTGAAAATATTACATCCAATCTTGATCTTTTTACCAAGCTTGTAAACCCGGCGGCAGACAAAGGAAATTTGAATTTATACAAAAGTCCAAGCGGTTTTTTTATTTATAAAATGAATAAAGATTCCACATTAAAGCAGGTTTTCTGGAGCCGCTACAATATGGAAGTTTATCCGGAGGAACTTCTTCACAGAGACGGATATTACTTTAGCAATCACACCAACGGTTATTACGAATTTGGCAAAAAAACAATCCGTTTAGACAGCAATACATTTATTGCCGCCACACTTATACCTATTAAGGCTAATTATTTTTTCGAAAATGATTACGTACAAAACACTTTTGCAGCGGATGAAGACATCAGCAAATATTATCAAATTGATTTTGACAGTGGTATACCTATAGTTAATTCTCATGGAAAACCTTTGTTTAATATTGATAAGATAGATGAAGCTGCAACGCCTGTTATGTCTGTTTGGGAAGGTATATTGAAAGCCATTGCTATTTTTTTCTGCATGATTTTTATCAATTATTTCATCATAGATTTATTGGATAAAAAAGGCTTTAAATTTGGATTTGCTTTATTATTGATAGTAGTAATTGTCGTCAGGACGCTTTCCTACTTTTTTGCTTTCCCATTTGATTTCAGGCAATTTGAACTTTTTAATCCACAGATATTTGCATCCAGTGCATTGCACCCCTCTTTGGGAGCAGTCATTATCAATGCACTTCTCATGCTTTGGATTACAAAATTTGTGAGATACCGATACAACTTTAAATATTCTTTTTTCAAATCGGAGCAACATAATAAAATTCTTAGCTATGCCTGTCTGGTATTTTTTATAATAGCCTCATTTTATATTTTTAGCCTGGTACGTACTATTGTTGTAGATTCAAGAATTCCTTTTAACGTAGTAGACTTCTTTGACTTAAATATTTATACCATTGCCGGCTTTTTTGCTATTGCGGTTATTATTCTCATGTATTACAATCTTTCGTATGTATTGCTGGTAACTACTGAAAAAACTACCATTTCGCTGTGGATGAAAATGCTCATTACCATAGCAGTTTCTTTAGTAATCATGTTCCTGTTGCCCAACAC
>JAEWWO010000186.1 GCA_023396345.1 Bacteroidota bacterium | reverse complement strand
ACACAGGATGTATCTAATTACTTAAAGGCAAAGGGTTTTAATACGGATTATTATCACGCAGGACTGGATGCAACTCTGCGCACTAAAAAACAAGAACAATGGATGAATGGAGAAGTGCAGATAATTGTTTGTACCAATGCGTTCGGAATGGGAATAGATAAACCTGATGTAAGAGTTGTAGTGCATTATGATACACCCGACTGCCTTGAAAATTATTATCAGGAAGCAGGAAGAGCCGGGCGTGACGGTAAAAAATCTTATGCCGTTTTGTTATATACAACAAAAGATATTGAAGAGCTGAAAACGTT
Source organism: Bacteroidota bacterium (assembly GCA_023396345.1). Lineage (GTDB taxonomy): Bacteria > Bacteroidota > Bacteroidia > Chitinophagales > Chitinophagaceae > Haoranjiania. The sequence continues at coordinate 2,357 of JAEWWO010000186.1, read as the reverse complement.
GCCTGATATACGTTTTCCGGATTTCGAAATTATAAAAAAAGTATACGGACATATTGGAGATTACTTGCAGTTACCTGAAGGCTCAGGTGAAGGAGAATCTTTCAATTTTAATTTTAATGTGTTTGCAGAAAACTTTAAACTCGATCCGTTACAAACTATATACGCTATTAAAGCCATTGAACAACAGGGACACATTCAATACAACGAAAGTATATTTCTTTCTTCCAAAGTACAGTTTACTACAGACAGAGATAATGTGGAAGCTTTTGAAGATGTCAATGAAAAACTGGAGCCATTAATAAAGACTTTGCTACGAACCTACGAAGGTATTTTTTCTAAAAATGTTTCTGTAAACGAAACCCGTCTGGCGCACAAATTAAGAATTACGGAAGCAGAGGTAAAAAATCAATTGATGAGTTTGCACAGTCAGCGCATAATTCAGTATACACCACAAAAAGATTCTCCTCAGATTTATTTTTTAATGAATAGGGCAACACCTAAGTATATGTATTTTGATCATGTTGCATATCAGGAAAAACGTAAAAGTTTTGAGGAGAGATTACATGTAATGATAAATTATACGCAAATTGACAAAACATGTCGCAGCGCTTATATTTCAAGGTATTTTGGCGATCGTATGGCAAAAGATTGCGGTGTATGTGATAATTGTTTAAAACGAAAGAAAAAACAATTGTCTTCGGAAAAATTTAAGCAACTGTCAGATGAAATGCTTGCATCACTCCAAACTACTGCTTTTACCACTGTTGAGCTGGAAACCATGTATAAAAAATATGGCAAGGCAGATGTGTGGCAGGTGATACATTTTCTTATTTCCGAAGAGAAAATAACCATGTCGTCAGACGGAAAATTACTTATAAAATAATAACTAAATCTACTAAAAATTTTTCTTCTGAAAGGGAGTGTATATATTCGCAAAAATTGGTTAATTAATTTATTTGTGAAAGTATTTTTAATTGGTATGATGGGTTCCGGAAAAACTACGCATTCCGGTAAATGGGCAAGAAAAGCAGGCTTGCAGGCTTATGATTTGGATGCGATGATAGAAGAACAGGAAGGCATGTCAGTCTCTGATATTTTTGCACTGAAAGGAGAAAATTATTTCAGAGAAACAGAAAAAAATCTATTACAATCATTTGCTCAAAAAGATAATTTTATATTGGCTACAGGCGGCGGTGTTCCTTGTTTTTTTGATAATATGGAATGGATGAACAATCACGGAATAACCATCTGGCTAAATGAAGATATTAATATTTTGTATGGCAGACTAAAAAGCGCCAAAGCACATCGTCCTTTGCTGAAAGATTTAAACGATAAGGCTTTGAAGGAATATCTTGATAATAAAATGACAGAACGTGAACCTTTTTATTCTAAAGCAAAATATATTTTTACAGGCAAAGAAATATCGATAAAAAATTTTGAAGAAGTAATCAATAAACATTATGGTAAATAAAACTTTTCTTTTTACAGCATTTGTGTTAGGCGCACTGGCTGTAGGTCTTGGAGCTTTTGGCGCACACGGTCTTAAAAAAATTGCAGAGCCTGCACAGTTACAAACTTTTGAAACGGCAGTACGTTATCAGTTTTATCATGTATTCGCTTTGGCTTTGGCAGGCATTATGGCATACTATACATCAAGCAATTTAGTGTATTGGTCAGGGATATTATTTATTGTAGGTATGCTTTTGTTCAGTGGCTCATTGTATATGCTTACATATTTTGGCATTTCAGGAAATACATCTATGCGGTGGGTGGGTGCTATCACTCCTATTGGAGGGCTAAGCTTTATTGTCGGCTGGTTATTGCTTGCTTTTAGCTTAATGAAAATTAAGTAATTTTCTGTTGTGATAACTCATTCTACCATAGAACAAATTAAAAATCGCATTGACGTAGTTGATGTGGTAGGCGAGTTTGTGAAACTGAAAAAAAGAGGCGCTAATTATTTAGGTTTGTGTCCTTTTCATGGAGAAAAAACGCCTTCTTTTACGGTATCTCCTTCAAAAGAAATCTATAAGTGTTTCGGTTGCGGAAAGAGTGGAAATGCCATCACCTTTCTTATGGAACATGAGAAGTATAGCTATGTAGAGGCTTTGCGCTGGCTGGCACAGCGATATAATATTGAGGTAGAAGAAACTGAGGTAAGCGATGAGGTAAGAGAACAATTACAGGTTGCAGATAGTTTATACATTGTAAACAGTTTTGCTTTAAAATATTTTTCAGATCAGTTATGGAATACAGATGAAGGCAGAAACATTGCCTTGTCTTATCTGGAAGAAAGAGGTTTTAATAAATCTATTCTGGAAAAATTTCAGGTTGGCTACAACCCCAATGAATACGAT
>JAEWWO010000117.1 GCA_023396345.1 Bacteroidota bacterium | reverse complement strand
GTGTAGCTCTGCCTATAAGAATATTTACAACATATTTAGTGTCGAATCTGCCATCCAGTTCCTGAACAACTTTCAATACTTTTACTGTTTCATCTTTAGATTCTATTTTTTCTTTCGGATGCAGACAGTTATCACAATTACCGCAATTTTCCTGTTCCCATTCTTCACCAAAATAATGCATCAGTACTTTTCTGCGGCATACGGAAGATTCCACAAATGCAAGCGTTTCATTAATCAGCTGTGCACCAATTTCTCTTTCTGTAAGCGGCTTATCGCGCATGAGATGTTCCTGTTTAGATACATCTTTGTGCGAATAATAAAGAATACATTTTCCTTCCAGTCCGTCTCTGCCTGCACGTCCGGTTTCCTGATAATAGTTTTCTATTGATTTAGGAATATTGTAGTGAATTACAAAACGAATATCGGGTTTATCAATACCCATTCCAAAGGCAATGGTAGCCACAATTACCTGCGTATCTTCATTCAGAAAACTATCCTGTCTGTCGGCACGCAATTTGGCATCAAGCCCGGCATGATAGGCAACGGCTTTTATGTTATTTGCCACAAGCACTTCAGCCAGTTCCTCTGTAGTCTTGCGGTTAAGCGTATAGATGATACCGCTTTTGCCTTTGTTTTGAGAAATGAATTTTACCATGTTTTTTATGGTAGTATCTTTCTTTACTTTAGGCTGAATTTCGTAATAAAGATTATCACGGTTAAAAGAAGAAATGTAAATATTCGGATTTCTTAATCCCAGATTTTTTACAATATCGCTCTGTACTTTTGGTGTGGCAGTAGCCGTTAATGCAATCACAGGAATTTTCTCATTAATGCCATCCATCATTTCTCTTAAACGCCTGTATTCAGGACGAAAATCATGTCCCCATTCAGAGATACAGTGCGCTTCGTCCACCGCAAAAAAAGAAATATTCAGCGATTTAAAAAAGTCAAGATTTTCCTGCTTGGTAAGTGTTTCGGGAGCAACGTATAAGAGTTTTGTTTTGCCTGCAACCAAATCATCTTTTACAGCCTTTATCTGACCTTTGTTTAAAGATGAATTCATGTAATGGGCAACGTCATCATTTTCACTGTATCCTCTTATTAAATCCACCTGATTTTTCATAAGAGCAATCAGCGGACTCACTACTATTGAGCAGCCTTCCATTAGCAGGGCAGGGAGTTGATAGCATAAACTTTTACCACCACCTGTAGGCATTATTATAAACGTATCGTTCCCGCTCAGCAGACTCGATATCGCTTCTTCCTGTCTGCCCTTAAACTGTGTAAATCCAAAGTATTTTTCAAGACCTGCAAAAATATCATAAGCCAAATCTTTTGCTTTGGTTTTTACCGAACTGCTTTTTACTGCTGTTTTCTTTGCTGTCGCTGTTTTGGTTTTAGCGGACACTGCACTTTTAGCCATAATTATTTCCGGTTAACATCAAGTAATATTTTTCTAATTTACGAACAAATCAAATAAGAATAAAATAAAATTTTACTATCAGATGTTAATATGTAGCCAATACAATAAAAAACCCTGAGGTTTGCGCCTGCAGGGTTTTATTTTATAATAAAAAAATCCTTAACAAAATTACATGCACTCGTGGAATGTTCTTTCAATTACTTCCAGTTGATGCGCTTTAGACAGTCTTACAAAGTTTACAGCATAACCTGAAACGCGGATAGTAAGCTGAGGGTAATTTTCAGGATGATTGTAAGCATCCATCAGTAATTCTCTGTTTAATACGTTTACGTTTAGGTGATGTGCTTTCTTAGCAAAATATCCGTTCATCATATCTACCAGATTTTCAATCTGCTCTTCTTTAGTAGGTCCTAAAGCTTTAGGGATGATAGAGAAAGTATTGGAAATACCATCCTGTGCATCTTCATAATCAAGTTTAGCTACTGAGTTTAAAGAACTGATTGCACCTGAACTATCGCGACCATGCATTGGGTTTGCGCCCGGAGCAAATGCTTCGTGAGCTTTTCTTCCGTCAGGAGTAGCACCCGTGTTTTTACCATACATTACGTTAGAAGTAATGGTTAATAAAGACATGGTTGGAGTTGCATTTTTGTAAGCCTGATGTTTCAATAATTCCTGATAGAAATAAGAAGAAACTTCTTTAGCTATAGAGTCAACTCTGTCGTCGTCATTACCAAATTTAGGGAATTCACCTTCAATTTTAAAATCTACTGCTAAACCTATTTCATTTCTCACAGGAGTAACTTTTGCATATTTGATTGCAGAAAGTGAATCGGCTATGATAGAAATACCGGCAGCTCCGTAAGCAACGTCGATGTGCGGATTGGTATCAATCATTGACATCTGTGCTTTTTCGTAATAATATTTATCATGCATGTAGTGGATGATATACATTGACTTAGCATATACTCTTGCCAGTTCCTGCATAGCTGTTTTAAAGTTAGCAAGTACTTCTTCGTAATTCAGTGTACCATCTTTTAATGCTGTTATGTTATCCATAATCTGGATACCTTTTTCTTCTTCTCTACCACCGTTCAACGCAATCAATAAAGCTTTTGGCAAGTTTACTCTTGCGCCAAAGTGCTGGATTGATTTACCGATTGTCTGGTGCGATACGCAACAAGCAATTCCGTAGTCATCACTTCCTCTCAACTCACGCATCATGTCATCGTTTTCGTACTGGATAGATGATGTATCGATAGAAACCTGAGCACAGAAGTTTTTGAATCCTTCAGGTAAATCTTTACTCCAAAGTACGGTAAGGTTTGGTTCAGGAGAAGGTCCTAAGTTGTATAGTGTTTGTAAGAAACGGAAAGAAGTTTTAGTAACTTTTGTTCTTCCGTCAAATAACTGACCACCGATTGATTCGGTAACCCATGTAGGATCTCCGCCGAAAATTTCATCGTAAGAACCCGGACGCAGGTGGCGTACCAGTCTCATTTTAATAACCAGTGAGTCAACAATTTCCTGAGCTTCAGCTTCAGTAATAATTCCTGCTTGTAAATCTCTTTCGAAATAAATATCCAGGAATGTAGAGATGTTACCCATTGACATGGCAGCACCGTCTTGTTCTTTAATGGCAGCAAGGTATGCGAAGTAAACCCATTGTACCGCTTCTTTAGCAGTTGTTGCAGGCTTAGAAACATCATATCCGTAAGAAGCAGCCATTTTCTTAATATCTTTCAATGCGGTAATCTGCATAGAAATTTCTTCACGCAATCTTACTTTTTCGTCAGTCATCTGACCGTCAATAGCAGCCGAATCTTTTTGTTTGAAAGCAATAAGCTGATCAATACCATATAAAGCC
>JAEWWO010000104.1 GCA_023396345.1 Bacteroidota bacterium | reverse complement strand
GACGTATACTGCTATCATTGCCCAGTTAGTATTCTTTTTAACCGGCTCTGTAGTAACTGTTGCCGCATCCTGTTCTGGGTTATTACCTATAGCTCCGTAATCAACAATTTTGGTTTTCTTTTTTCTGAGCGGAGGCAAGCCGATGGGTCCCAAATGTCTTTTGGTAAATACAAACGTTATCAGGCTGATAGTCATTACTACAGCAGCAAAACCAAAAGCCACATTCCAGCGAAGGTTTTCAGGTATTACATCTCCCAGTAAAGTACCTTTACCTACAGCCACACACACATAACCGCCCAGTAAAGCGCCTAAGTTAATACCGGTGTAAAAAAGAGAAAAACCTGCATCCCTTCTGGGGTCTCCGTCTTTGTATAACTGACCCACCATTGTAGAAATATTAGGTTTGAAAAATCCGGTACCAATTACCGTAACACTGATACCCAGAAAGAAAAACTTATGCGGGTCGGTGGCTAAAATTAAACTTCCTATAATCATCAGCAAACCACCCCAGAATAAGGATCTTCTGAATCCGAGAATTTTATCGGCAAATAATCCACCGATAAAAGTAAAGGCATATACAAAAGCCTGAGTAGCTCCGTATTGCAGATTTGCCTGATCTTCTTTCATGAACAACTCGTGTACCATAAAGAAGGTGAGCATACCGCGCATACCGTAAAAACAGAAGCGCTCCCACATCTCGGAGAAAAACAAATGCCATAACTGTTTGGGGTATTTTCCTTCAAAGTTTTGTATTTGTTCTAATGTTTCTTCTCTGTGCATATTTCGTGATGTTTATTATTATTTTAAAAATTATTCACTAACAGTTTGTTGATTAACTGCTTCTTTTTCTTTAGGTCTGATCACAGTTTTGTCATATATGTACAATGCTGTTACAGTAATCAATCCTATACCTACTATTACATAAGCTATTTTATGTGGCTCGTAACTATTCCAAAGGAAATCTGTAACCTGTTGATGCGTCATACCAAGTTTTTGGGCTGCTAAGTTGTAATAATCATTTTTTGAAAAAGTGTCAGACAATTCCGGCATCGCTATATTACGGGTTGCCATTTCTTTTTTCAATAAGGAAAGTCTGTCAGACCATGATTGATAAAGGTTTCCCGATATAAAAGTAGTTAAGAAATTTCCTGCAGCAACAGGTAAAAAGTAAGTTCCCTGATACAGAGCCTCTTTCCCTTTTGGAGAGATGCTGCCGATAAATGAAGAAAATGTAGGATTCGTGGTCATTTCTCCTAAGGCGAAAATTACTATACCTAATATAGTAAACAATCCGTTTTGAAAATAAAAAGTAAGACCTATACCAATAATTGCAATAATAAATCCTCGAATCATCGCTGTTACATGTCGCATATTAGTAACAAGCATTGATATCATTATCTGGAAAATAACAATTGCTCCGGCATCAATGTTTACAAGCATTTCAGGTTGTACGCTGTTACCTCCGCCGCTCATAAAATTTGCCAACCAAGGAGCAAAAGATGCAATCTGGTCGTGTAGTTTTACCGTATCTACCCAGTCTTCAATAAAAGTGGGAAGAGTGTAAAACAGTTGGTTAAACATAGTCCAAAAGCCGATCATTATAATAAGCAAAACTGTAAGTTTTACATCTTTTACTGCTTCAATTATATTTACAACTGCTTCTTTAATAGATTGCCCTACAGACATTTTGCTTCTTTGTACCTTGGGTTCTTTAAAAAAGAAAATTACCAATAATAAGTTGATAAAAATTACTACCGATGCCTGAATAAAAATCAGTTTCCATCCATAAGTTGTGCGTAGGTAAGAGGACATTGCAGGTCCTACAAATCCTCCTACATTTACCATCATATAAAAGAGTCCGAATCCTAATTTAGTATTACTTTCATCTGTTGATTTTGTTACAACGCCGGAAGCAACGGGTTTAAAAAAAGCTGCTCCGATTGCAACGAAAAGAAATACTATAAAAAAACCTGAATAGGAGGTAACAGTACCCATCAAATAATAGCCAATTATTAAAATAATGAAGGATATTATCAGTGAAATCTTAAAGCCTATTCTATCTGCTATAACACCGAGTATAAGAGGCATGAAGTATAAAATAGCTGTTACAATACCCATTATCTGCCCTTTCTGTACCTGACTGAATCCTAATCCTCCGGTATCAACTGACCCAGTTAAGTACAATGCTAATACTGCAAATATTCCGTACCATGCCCAGCGTTCAAAAAGTTCCATAGTGCTGGCAATCCAGAAATTTCCTTTGAAAGATTTTACTAAATTTAAAAACGATTTTTTTGCCATCGTGCTAATAAGATGATTTGAATATATATTTTCAATTAAATAAATGAAAAATAAGAACGCGCAAGATACTGAGTTTTTTTACAATTACTTAACTAATTTGCCCAATTCTTCTCAAGAAAATATTAGGCAATCGTATTCTTTTATTTAATCCCGTGCATCAACTTTTTAACTACAGGAGTCAGTAACATGGCTATAGCTCCTATAGCAATCGCTGCAATGGTTATCAGCAAAAAGAAATGACTGATACCATCTTCTGCAGCAATCTTCACAGCATTTTCTCCCAAAAGTCCGGCTACTTTGTTGGCTATTGCCACTGCCAGATACCATACACCAAACATAAACGCTATCATTCTTGCAGGAACCAGCTTGCTTACATAAGATAATCCCACTGGCGAAATACACAATTCAGCCATCGTATGAAACAGATACACAAGAATCAGCCAGATCATACTTACTGAGGCTGTATGCGCTCCGGAAGGAATACTTTTTGCCCCAATAACAAGCGCCGCCATACCTACTCCCAGCAACATTAACCCAAAGCCAAACTTAATTGTTGCAGGCGGATTGAACCTGCTTTCCCATATTTTTGAAAATAGAGGAGCAAGGGTAATAATGAATAAGGAGTTAAGCACACTAAACCAGGAGGCAGGCACTTCGGCTGTAGTGGTGCCAAACTCTTTTACCACCATCCAGATAGTAATACCCCAAATGATAATAAAACTTAAACTAAGTATTGTGTTGCCTATTGCATATTTTTTAAATGTCTGCCTGAATAATAAAAACAATACCCAAGTAATAATTGCCAAAGGCACAATGGCTATCAAAGAATTGATAATTTTAAATGTTATACCTGCATCGCCAACCAGTATCCGGTTGGTATAGTCTTTTGCAAAAATGGTTAATATACCCGGAGCCTGCTCAAAAATAGCAAAGAAGGTAAAAACAAAAGTGGCAAAAATTGTTACAGCATACAGCCTGTGTTTGGTTACAAGAGAGTATTGACTAAGTCTGTAGAATAATAAAAAGAAAAATAAGGCAAGTCCGAACAAGATGGTGAAGTTGGATCCATCCAGACCAAAAACATTAAAATTAAGAAAATTCACTCTTCCTTCAGAAATCTTAGATACCGGATCGTTAATAATCCATACCATACCAATGATACAACATAGTGCTATTACAATTAGCTGCCATTTGGCAAACGGTACACGCTTGTCGTGGTCTTTAGCTTCAGCCAGCTTCTGCTGTTCTTCTGTACCCTTTTCTTCTTTTCCGGGTTTAAGTCCGATATTGCCAAAAATATTCTGTGTAAAATAAAACTGTAGTAATCCAAACAACATAAATATACCTGCAAGACCAAAGCCCAGACTCCAGCCCACTTTCTCACCCAGATAACCGCAGAGCAAGATACCAAAGAAAGCACCGGCATTTACGCCCATATAAAAAATAGTATAGGCTCCGTCTTTCTTTTCAGGATGATCTTTATACATCAAAGCAATCATTGAAGTCATGTTGGGTTTAAAAAAGCCTGTACCAAAAACAAGAAATACCAGTCCCGAATAAATAAAGAAAGGTGTTTCTATTGCCATGCAGGCATGCCCTATAGTCATTAAAAATGCACCCAGAATTACCGATTTTCTGTAACCGATTTTATTATCTGCCACATAACCGCCCAGCATGGTTGATAAATACACAAGAGCTGTATAAGAACCGAAGAGTGCTAAGGCATTTCCGCGACTCCAGCCCCA
>JAEWWO010000024.1 GCA_023396345.1 Bacteroidota bacterium | reverse complement strand
CCCCCATAGGTTTCCTAGATGCTGTGGCGTTGGATGATGGCACAGTTATAATTGTTGGAGAAGGCGGTGTTGAAAGCCCCCGCGAAGGAATAGTAGTTTACAGAAAAAGACCATAAGCTGATAATATTTATAATGATAGAATTTATAAAAGAAATGAAAATGAGATACTGGATAGAGCTAATTATTATTTGTTGTGTGTTATTCTTATCCTGCAGCATCCAAAAGGCCACAGACGCAACTAATGCTACAGAAGATGTAGTAGTGTTTCAACCCGACGAGACCTACGCTTCAACACGTATTCCCGCTTTAGTAGCTACGAATAAAGGCACGCTGTTGGCTTTTTGCGAAGGAAGGATAGGCTCTGCCAGCGACTGGGCCGACATGAACCTTATTATGCGAAGAAGTGTCGATGGAGGTAAAACATGGGCCGGCATACAAATTTTAGATCGAATGAAAGGCGCACCAGTAGGCAACCCCACGCCTATTGTTGATGATCGGGGTGCAATACATTTGTTATACCAGAAAGATTATGCCAGGGCATACCACATTGTTTCAAACGATGATGGACGAAGCTGGTCACAGCCCGTTGAGATCACTTACGCTTTTGACAGGTTTAAACCGGAGTACGATTGGAAGGTACTTGCTCCCGGGCCGGGGCACGGTATTCAAATGAAAAACGGAAGATTGCTTGCTGCTGTTTGGCTGGCTAATTCAGCGAAGCTTACACCACGCCGCAGCCATCATCCTTCATGCGTATCTACCATTTATAGCGATGACTATGGCAAAACATGGCAAAGAGGTGAAATTGTTGCCGATAATTCCCGGGAAATAAAAGACCCCAATGAAAGCATGCCTGTGTTGCTCTCCGATGGTTCCGTATTGTTAAGTATACGTAATCCGTCTGCTGTTAAAAGGCGTGCATTCAGTACAAGTAAAAGTGGAATTGATCAGTGGAGTAATGTACGCTTTGCAGAGGAGCTGTTCGATCCTACCTGTATGGCAAGTATTGTGTCGCTGAAAAAAAACAGGAAGCATGCTTTGTTGTTTATCAATCCGGATAGCGAGCATATAGAAAAACATCCCCGCCAAAACCTGACCGCCAAGGTTTCTTTGGATGACGGGAAAACCTGGCCTTTAAAAAAAGTGTTGAATCCCGGCGCTTCCGGCTACAGCGACCTGGCAGTTGATAAAAAAGGAAATGTTTATTGCCTCTATGAAACAAATACCAAAAACAACAAAGGATTTACCTACAGCTTAGTGCTGAAAAAAATAGATACAAAATGGATATTCTAAAAATAAAAAATAAAAAGTGAAAAAAGTAGAAGGAATAATTGCTGCTACGTTCAGCACGTTTAATGAACAGGGCGAGCTGGACTTAAGCCTCATCTCGCCTGTTGTAGAAAAATTGATCGGAGATGGAGTAAAAGGCGTTTTTATTTGTGGTACGAATGGAGAAGGGCTGAGCCTTTCCATAGAAGAACGAATGGCAATAGCAGAAACTTATGTAAAGGTTGTAAATAAACGGATCCTGGTGTTCGTACACGTAGGGCATTCTTCATTGAAGGAGTGTAAGAAGCTTGCGGCTCATGCACAGCAGATAGGCGCAGATGCCATATCATCAGTATCTGCATTTTATTTCAAACCCTCGTCTGTGGGCAACCTGGTAGACTGCATGGCAGAGATTGCTTCAGCTGCACCTCTTCTGCCGTTCTATTATTATCATATGCCTGCGCTTACCGGTATAGCCATAGATATGCTGGAATTTTTAAAGCTGGCAGAAACAAAGATCCCAAATTTAGCAGGTATAAAATACACAGCCACTACCATGCATGAATTTCAGTCATGTCTGCATTACAAACAAGGAAAGTACGATATACTTTACGGCTACGATGAGATGCTGTTAACTGCTTTAAGTGTAGGTGCAAAAGGAGCCATTGGCAGTACTTACAGTTTTGCAGCGCCCCTTTATTTAAAAATAATTGATCTTTTTAAGCAGGGCAGAATTGAGGAGGCAGGAGCCGTTCAATATGAAAGTATACAGATGATAAGAGCTTTAGTAAAATATTCACCTATTCCTACGCAAAAGAAAATTATCGGGTTTTTAGGTTATGACCTTGGTCCTTGCCGCTTGCCGCTTACAGCGCTCAGCAGAGAGCAGGAATATGAATTGAAGCAATACCTTGAAGAAGTAAGGTTTTTCCAAAGTCTTGAAAATGCACGCATGCATCTGAACGGAGAATTAGAGGTAGCGCAATAAAAGGTTTTCAATGAAAAAAGCAGGAGCGTTTATTTTAATTTTATTGATTTTAACAAGCTGCACGATGAAACAGGAGCATGTGGAATTTAAATGGGATACACTCAGCCCTCTTCCCGATAGCACGGGCTTTGCCGGCTCTTTCGCCGGCATTTCAAACAATGCCTTACTTGTAGTTGGGGGAAGTAATTTTCCTCAAAACGGCGCGCCCTGGAAAGGAAGCACCAAAGTATGGTACAATACTATTTTTGTATTAGAACACCCTGATGGGGAATGGCGCCGGGCAGGAGCTCTGCCTGTACCTTTGGGTTACGGAGTATCTGTATCAGCCGGGGAAGGCCTGGTTTGCGCCGGAGGCAGCAATGATACAGGACATGTTGCCCAGGTTTTTATGGTAAAATACCAACATCATTCCATAAGTGTTGAGAACTTACCCGATCTGCCTTTTGCATTGGCGAATACCTGTGGAGCATTGGTCAACAATAAAATTTATATAGCAGGCGGCATCCGGACTCCGGGCTCGAAAGAAACAGAAAATTTGTTTTACTGTTTAGATCTCTCTGCAGAGGAAAAGCAATGGCGGCAATTAGCCTCCTGGCCGGGACAATCAAGAATGCTAAGTGTTGCGGCGGAAGCTAACGGAAAGTTTTATTTAATAGGAGGAACCGGGTTGATTGATGGCAAGCGGGTCTATTTAACAGACAGCTATGCTTATGAAGAAAAAGATGGATGGAAAAAGATAGCAAATTTGCCCTATCCTGTAGTTGCAGCTCCTTCGGCGGCTTACAGCAACGCCGGTTTTCTATATGTTTTCGGAGGAGATGATGGTTCTCATGCATCTTCCGATCTTAGGGAAAAACATCCTGGTTTTTCAGACAATATTCTCGTCTATGATATTAAGAAAGACACATGGAAGGTTTCAGGTAAAATGCATACACATATAAAAGAAAATGCAGCTGAAAAACCGAATGAAAGTATTTGGGCGCCGGTAACTACCGCATTGGCATTGTGGAATAATAAGATAGTTATCCCCGGAGGAGAAGTGAGGCCGGCCACGCGCACGCCAAGAGTTTTGACAGCAGAGATCATTAAATAAATTATTTTATAATGAAGCTATTAAAATCCATAATATCCATACTGTTGGTTGTAAATTGCACCTATGCACAAACTCCTTTCTGGTTAGACGAAAAAAAGAATGAAGACAATCGCCTGCCCATGCACGCCTCTTTTTTTGTTTATACTGATCTGCAGGCAGCAATGAGCGGGGCAGAACTTCCTAAGGAGCATTATATTGATCTGAACGGAACCTGGAAATTTAAATGGGTAGATGCTCCGTCAAAATTGCCGGGCGGTTTTGAAAAAAAAGCTTTTGATGATAATGGGTGGGATAATTTTAAAATTCCGGCCACCTGGGAAGTCAACGGTTACGGCTATCCCATATTTGTAAATATAGGGTATGAGTTTCAGGATAGAATGAAGGCTAACCCGCCGCTGGTGCCTATGGACTTTAACCCTACCGGTGTTTACCGCAGGCAAATTGAAATACCCGCAGCGTGGGCCAACAGGCAGGTTGTTTTGCATATTGGCAGCGCAAAGTCTAACGTGCAGGTGTGGGTCAACGGAGCATATGCAGGTTATGGCGAAGACAGCAAGCTCCCTTCGGAATTTGATATTTCCAAATTTGTAAATTTTGGCAAACCTAATCTTATTGTTTTAAAGGTTATGCGCTGGAGTGATGGTACTTATTTGGAAGGGCAGGATTTTTGGAGACTCGGCGGTATTATGCGCGACTGCTTTATAGCCGCAAAACAAAAACAGGGAATATTTGATATAGAACTGATGCCAGACATATCCGCAGACCATAAGCAAGGGTTTCTCCATGCGGTAATACAATTAAATAAGCCCTCTTTTTCCAAAGCACGGATTGATATATTTGACCATAATAAAAAAATTGCAGCCACAAATACAATGGTCTTCAACAATGAAATAAAAAAGAAAGCTGTAGTAAATATTTCAAATCCAAAGCTATGGTCTGCTGAAACCCCCCATCTCTATAAAGCAATCGTTACCCTGACCGATGCATCGGGAAAAGTATTGGAAGCTATTCCCCAGGATATCGGGTTCAGGAAAGTAGCAATTAAAAACGGCCGGTTTTTGGTAAACGGGCAACCCATTTTAATAAAAGGAGTCAACCGTCATGAAACAGATCCAAAAACTGGGCAGACAATTTCTAAAGAAGCTATGCTTGAAGAAGTGAAGCTGATGAAGAGATTTAATATAAACGCCGTAAGAACTTCTCATTACCCGAATGACGAATATTTCTATTCACTTTGTAATAAATACGGGCTTTATGTTATTGACGAAGCAAATATTGAAAGTCATGGAATCGGTTATGAACTCAGCAAAACTTTGGGCAACCGGCCATCCTGGAAGGAAGCGCATCTGCAGCGCATTCAGCGCATGGTAGAGAGAGATAAAAATCATCCGTCTATAATCATGTGGAGCCTTGGCAATGAAGCTGGCAACGGGTACAATTTTTATGAAGCGTACAACTGGTTAAAGGCAAGAGATACCTCGCGCCCCATACATTATGAGCAGGCCATAACAAACTACGATAATTTTACCACACAATGGAATTCGGATGTAATTGCTCCCATGTATCCCACTCCAGAAAACATGCTCAAATATGCACAAAAGACCATACAGCCTGCCAAACCCTTTATCATGTGCGAATATGCGCACGCTATGGGCAACTCATTAGGCAATTTTAAAGATTACTGGGATATTATAAGAGAGAATACACATGCTTTCCAGGGCGGCTTTATCTGGGACTTTATGGATCAGGGGATTGAAAAAATAACCGAAAAAGGAGATACTGTTTTTGCCTATGGAGGAGACTTCGGGCCGCCGGACGTACCTTCAGATAACAATTCTATGAGCGACGGCGTTTTCCTTTCAGACAGAACGCCGGAACCGGAAGCTTGGGAAATGAAAAAACTTTATCAGAACATTCATACAAAATGGAAGGGAAACAATACCATAGAAATTTTTAATGAAAACTTTTTCGATAAATTAGAAAATGTAAAACTTACTTGGAACCTGTTTCAGGATGGAAAATCTATTGAAAACGGAGAGATGAACGATGTGGTTATCTTCCCGCAAAAAACAAAAAATATAAAACTTAATATACGTAATATCCCTCGCGGAGAAATATTTCTGAATATTAATTATGTGCTTAAAAACGCAGATGACTTATTACCAGCAGGACACATAATTGCGCAGGATCAAATATTTATTCAGGGATTATATACTAATAACCTGTCAGTAACGGGCAATGAAGATATTGATTTAAAAGAATCGCACAACAAAGCAGAAATTATTTTCACTAGTGGTAAAATTATTTTCGATAAAAAAACAGGTTTAATAGAAGAGTATTTATTTAATAATACTCAATTTTTAGAAAAAGGGCATCTTATAAAACCTAATTTTTGGCGTGCGCCTACGGATAATGATATGGGCGCCAATCTTCAGATTAAGTCAAAACCAGTAAAATCAGCAATAGAAAATCTTATGGCTGGCTCTTTTTCTATAGATGAGCAAGAAAAGTCAATAGTAGTAAAAACTACTTATAATTTAAAGGAAATAAAATCAGACCTGTATATAAACTATGCGATTAATGGCAATGGCGAAATAGTTATTAATCAAAAACTGATTCCACAAACAACTATTGACAGCAATATGCTTTTATTCCGTTTTGGAATGAGCATGGTAATGCCGGAAGGGTTTAATAAAATAAGTTATTATGGCCGGGGTCCTCATGAGAATTACCAGGATAGGAATTTCGGATCTAATGTAGGTGTTTATCACCAGACTGTTGCTCAGCAATATCATCCTTATACAAG
>JAEWWO010000400.1 GCA_023396345.1 Bacteroidota bacterium | reverse complement strand
TTGTAGGACTCTTTAAAAGTTATGCAGATTAAAAAAGAAAAGATGAGCATCTTTCATTTTATAATAAATTTATTTTTAAAAACGGTCAAAGGTCTGATAAAATTGGATATTAATAACTTTTTAAATTTACCTCATATATGTTACATTTGAAGAACAATTCTAAACATATTTATTTGTTTACGTTATCTGAATATATTTTAAATTTAATTTGATGAAAAACATTTTATTAATACTTTATATTCTACCTTTTTTTTCTTTATCACAAAACAAGAATAATAATGATTTTATACTATTCTTAAAAAATCAAAATATATCTGCAAAAGAGTATGTTCTTAATCAATTTAAGAAATATGATATAGTAATAATTTGCGAACGCAGTCATAAAGAATTTACACAATACGAACTGATAAGAGAAATTATCGAAGATGAATATTTCATTAATAATGTTGGTCATATTTTTACAGAATTAGGCTCTGTAAGTATTGATGAAAGATTAAATGAATTTTTACTAAGCAAAAAAATATCTGCCACAGATACTGAAAAAAGACTGCTAAGTGTTTACAGAGATATGTTTGACCAGCCATACTGGGAACCATATAGCTATCCTTGGCTTATAAATGCTGTTTTTAATATTAATCAAAATCTTTCTGATAATTTAAAGATACAAATGCACCCTTCAGATTTTTCTTTTGAATGGTCTAAGATAAAATCTAGTGAGGACTACAAGAAATATTATAACAATCAAGGTTACAGAGATAGTGTAATGGGTATTAATATCGCTAAAAAATATGATAAATTGAAAAAAAAGAAAGCTTTAGTAATTATGAATTACAAACACGCCTTCTTAAAAAGTCATGTTTTTTTAAATCAACACTTACATAATACCGGAGAATATTTGTTCAATCGTTACAAAAATAAAGTAGCCGGAATATATTTAATGGGATTAGCTATACCCAAAGAAAACGATTATACAATTGTTCAAAATGGCAAATGGGATTATTATCTTGAATTATTAAATAAAATAAGTATTGGATTTAATTTAAAAAATACACCCTTCGGAAAAGCAGATTTTGATGTAATTCCTCCGGAGAGTAATGGAAAATATACGTATAAATATGAAGATATGTTTTCAGGTTTAATTTACTACAAACCTATAAAAGAGCATTATTTAAAAACAGGGTGGCTAAACTTTGCTTCCGATGATTTTTTGCCGGAATTGCGTAGGCGTACTGATATTTTTATTGAGGCAATGGATATAAATTTATCTCAGGAACAAAAAGAACAGCTAATTCTTAATCATAATAAAATAGATTCTTTAAAATATCCACAGCATCAATTATTGCTTGAAAAGATTAATCGGCACAAAGAATAATCGTATTCTACACAAAACTTTCTTAAAAACAATTATCGCTAAATATTTTTTTGTAATCTTGTATCCATATTACTAATCAACAAATTGTGTAAGGTTATTTCATGTATCTGAAGAATCATCCGTCGAAGCTTTTAAAAGAGGAGTGGGTAAAAAATCTGCGCTTTTATTCGCATGTAGCAGAAGAAAAAAAAGAATTGAGATATAATCAGCTTAACTTATTTTATAAAGAAAACTGGTTTAAGGCGCTTGTTCCTCATACATACGGCGGACAGCAATTATCGCTTACGGAGCTGGCAGCATTCGAAGAAGCCATTGCCTGGGCCGATGGCAGTGCAGGCTGGATATTTACACTTTGTGCCGGAGCCGGCTGGTTTGCCGAATTTATGGATGAAAATCTGGCAAAAAAATTATTGACCAACGAAAAATTCTGTATTGCAGGGAGCGGAGAGGTAGGCGGCACGGCTGAATTGCAGCCCGATGGCTCATACCTTGTTTCCGGATTGTGGAAGTATGCCACAGGCGCACCACATGCAACAGCCTTTACAGCAAATTGTCTTTTATTGGAAAACGATAAGCACGTACCCGATGCCGAAGGAAAGCCCACCATTATAACAATCTGTTTTTTGAGAGAAGAAGTAGAAATTGTACACTCCTGGCATACAATAGGTTTACAGGCTACCGCAAGTAATTCTTTTGAAGTAGACAGAAAAATTATTACGGGCGACAGAGTTTTTACCATCAACAACACATCAGGTGAAGCTTTGTACAATTATCCCTTTCTACAGTTTGCCGAAGTAAATATTGCCTCTGCCACATGTGGCATCTGCGTTCATTATATGGAAGAATGCCTGAAACTCTGGGAAGAAAAGCAGGATGCAAATGGAGAAAAAATGCTGTCTAATTTTATGCTCAAAAATATTTTTAAAAAACAGCTTACCAATCTGGAAAACGCAAGGGAAAATTTAAGAATAACTACCAAAACCAGTTGGGAAGCCGTAAAGGCAGGCAGAACGCTTTCGCAAAATCAATTATCACAGGTTTCTTACAACGCTGCCTATCTGGTAAACACGTGCAGAAAAATTGTAAACGAATTATACCCTTACACCGGACTTACAGGAGCCTCTACCCTGTCTCCTATCAATCAGGTATGGCGCGATTTTCAAACCGCCAGCCAGCACGGTATTTTTACCAGATTATCCTGATTTTTCTATTTGTATTACATATAAATATTAAACTAATATTCGTTAAACTTTTTCCTGTTTTTCCGTCTTATATTCAAGGAAATGAAAAAAGAAAAGTTCCGAATTGTAAACCTTTAAACTTTTAAGAAATGAAAAGATATTTATACATACTGGCAGCGATCGCATCGTTCGGTATTTTTGCTGCCGGCTGTACTACCTACAGATCCTACGGACAAGGTGGTTACGGCAATCACTACCCGAATAACGGCGTTTACAACGACGGATATTACGATGACGATGATTACTATGATGATGGCTATTACGGCTATGATAACGGATACGACCGTAACAGCAACTACGGCTATAACAATGGTCGCGGAGCTGTCACCTTCGATGTATTCTATAATGAGTTAAGACCTTACGGAAGCTGGAGAAGTCACTCACGCTATGGAAACGTATGGATTCCAAGAGTTGCGAATTTCAGACCTTATTCTACAAACGGATACTGGGCTAATACCAATCTGGGATGGAACTGGGTATCTAACTACGACTGGGGCTGGGCTCCTTTCCACTACGGACGCTGGGGATACGATAATATGTTTGGCGGATGGTTCTGGGTTCCTGATTACACATGGGGTCCTTCATGGGTAACCTGGGGTAGCGGTGGCGACTACTACGGATGGGCACCAATGATGCCGGGAATGAATGTAGGTGTATCTATAAACATAGGCAGAATTCCTGTTCACTTCTGGAGTTTCCTTCCTAACAGATACATGGGATACAGAAATATGTACGATTACTACCTGCCTTACTCTCGTAACAGTTATTATGTACGCAATACCACTATCATCAATAATTACAACTATTATGG
>JAEWWO010000393.1 GCA_023396345.1 Bacteroidota bacterium | reverse complement strand
ACTTTCTACACAATACAAGCCAGATTTATTATGGTTCGATGGCGACTGGGAGCATACTGCTGAAGAGTGGAAAGCCGCAGAAACACGCAGTTTGCTGCAATCTTATAATAAAAATATAATTCTCAATTCACGTCTGAAAGATCATGGCGATTACGCAACACCTGAACAGGGAATTCCGGTACAGCAACCTGAAAGTAAATACTGGGAACTTTGTTATACAATGAACGATTCATGGGGCTATCAACCTTTTGATAATAAATATAAATCTTCCAATCAGCTTATTCGCACGCTGGTAGATTGTATTGCAATGGGAGGAAATTTATTGCTGGATATTGGTCCTAAAGCAGATGGTACAATTCCTCAAAAACAAATTGATATTTTAAAAGATTTAGGCAGATGGACAAGCAAACATGCGGAAGCTATTTATGGCACAGAACACTTTGCAGCCGGTAAAAATATTTTTGACGGAAGAACGGCAACAAAGAAAGACAGCTCGTTTTTTTATGTGTATCTTGATTACAAACCGAACGGTTCGGTAGTGATTAATAATCCTTCTTTACTACCGGGTGATATAGGTGCTGTGAAAAGTGTTGAGGTGGTTGGACATAAACAGAAATTAAACTTTGAAAGTTCTGACGAAGACTACATTATTCACATCCCGGAGAATCTGGTTGATAAAGATGTAACAGTTTTAAAAGTAAATTATTCCCAGCCTCAATTATTTTTCTCTGCTCCTGCTGCTGAATTTGCTTATATGAAAAATAAAACACAAAAGCCGCAGGTAACTATTCATAAAATAATACAGGATCTAAAAAAAGGAAACAACCCTTTTAAGCAATATGATATCAACGTCAATAAAACCAACTCATTACCAGCTAATCTGCAACCGCAGGTAAAAGAATGGGTTGTCAAGCATGCAGAGGTGATGGGCAATGGTATAGCCGGTATTTCTAATGAACATTTTGCAGGAGCTACGGCTTTATCGCCCGATAAACAAACGCTTTATTTATTTATAGAAGGCAAGCCTACAGGACCCGTGCTGGTAAAGGGTTTGAATAATAATGTTGCACGCATCCGTATAGCAGGAGAGGGTTCTATAATAAATGACTTTACCGTTTTCGATAAGCTATACTGGAATACGGCTCCGGGATTATTAAGCATCAATGTACCTGAAGAGAGGACTGATAAAAATGTAACAGTGATTGCTATTCTCCTCGATGGACCTATCAGTCTGTACAGTGGCGAAGTGAAAGCTATTGAAAACAATCTTTAAAATCTAAACAAAAACTAAGCTTAGCAGAGAATATTTATGGAGAATCATTTAGCACCGTTAATACAGGACTTAGCCATTATATTAATGGCGGCAGCTGTTGTGTCTGTAATTTTTAAAAGAATAAAACAGCCGCTGGTATTGGGTTACATTATTGCAGGATTTTTAGTAGGTCCTTATTTTACATTATTTCCTTCTGTGGTAGATGAGCATAGTGTAGATACCTGGGCAGAGATTGGAGTTATATTTTTATTATTTAGTTTAGGACTGGAATTTAGTTTTAAAAAACTAATTAAAGTAGGAGGTTCAGCATCTATAACGGCACTGGTTGAAATTGTATTTATTTGTACGCTTGGTTTTTTTGTAGGGCAATGGATGGGCTGGTCTACCATGGATAGTATATTTCTTGCCGGTATGCTGGCAAGTTCTTCTACAACCATTATCCTTAAAGCATTTGACGAGCTGAAAGTAAAGCATCAGAAATTTGCAGGCATCGTATTTGGCGTGCTTGTGGTAGAAGATATTGTTGTAATTATTCTGATGGTATTGTTGTCAACAATGGCTGTGAGCCAGCAATTCAACGGTAATGAGTTGATGTTTGCCATTGCAAAACTTGTCTTTTTCTTAATTGCTATTTATCTCATCGGTATTTATCTTTTACCAACTATTTTACGAAAAGCTAAAAAGTTGTTGGACGATGAAACGCTGCTTATTATTTCTATAGGCTTATGTTTTTTATTAGTGGTGTTAGCCGTGAGAGCCGGACTGTCTGCCGAGTTAGGCGCATTTGTGATGGGAACCATCTTGGCTGAAACCACCTTTGCAGAAAGAATTGAACATGTTACCAAACCAACCAAAGATTTATTTGGTGCGGTTTTCTTTGTATCAATTGGTATGATGATTAATCCTGCTGAATTGTACACTTATAAATGGGAAATACTGATTGTAACGCTTGTTGTAATTGTTGGTAAACTTATTTCTACCACGCTGGGTGCTGTACTTTCCGGACAGCCTTTAAGGCAATCTGTACAGGTGGGAATGAGTATGGCGCAGATAGGTGAATTTGCATTTATCGTAGCTGCTTTGGGTATGTCGCTGAATGTAATCAGTGATTTTCTCTTTCCTGTAGCTGTAGGCGTATCGGCTGTAACAACATTTACAACGCCTTACATGATCAAGACTTCAGATAAGATGTATGGTTTTATACAAAAAATATTACCTGTCAGACTGCAAAAAAGTATTGACAAATATTCTTTCCAGTTTCAGAATATACAACAGGAAAGTTCCTGGAGAAAGCTGATGAAGGCTTACTTCAGTACAATACTTATTAACCTGGTTGTAATCATCGCTATAGTTTTGCTGGCATACAATGTAATACTGCCATTTTTTACAAATAACTTTTTTGATGAGCGCACCTCAAGAGGCATTACTTTAGGAATTGTATTGGTGGCGTGTATTCCGTTTTTATGGCCGATTATGTTTAAGCGTATTCACCGTAAAGAATATAAAGAACTCTGGAAGCATAGTTATTTGAGCAGAAGTCCTTTGATACTGATGGATATATTAAGAATTGCACTGGGCATAATCATCTTACAGTTTATTGTATACAGATTCTATCCGAGTTTTATTATCTCTGTATTATTGATACCGATAGCGTTTGTGGTAATTTATTTGCTCTCAACAAAAATTGACTATTTACATAATCTTATTGTGAAAAGATTTTTGTTTAATTTTTATGAAAGAGATTTAAGGGATAAAGAAAAGCAGAGAGAACAAGAGAAAGCTGAGAAGCAAAAAACAATCAGACCATCCACACAAATCAACACTTTCTGGGATACATATGTTACTGATTTTGAAGTGGGGCAATATGGTTCTTATATTGGCAAACGCTTACAGGATCTTGCGTGGAGAGAAAATTACGGAATTAATGTAGCCTATATAAAACGTGGGGAGAATGTGATTTACGCTCCTAATGGATTAACCAGAATTTTTCCTTTTGATCATATTGGATTGATAGGCACGGAAGAACAAATAAAAGAATTTGAAACCAAAAAGTTCCTGTTGGAAGAAAAAGGTGAGGAGGTATTTACGCAGCCTGATTTGGAAGATTTTACACTCATGAATTTTCAGGTTACACGTACTGCGCCGTTTATAGGACAAAGTATTAAAGAAACACAGCTCCGCGAAAAAACTGACGGACTTGTTGTGGGTGTAGAG
>JAEWWO010000378.1 GCA_023396345.1 Bacteroidota bacterium | reverse complement strand
GGTAAGTATCTGCCCGCCTGACGCATCATCCATACCGGTGTGCGCTCAGTTTCTTCGCCCAAAAGTGTTTTAACCAATAAATCGTTCTTTAAATTTGTATCTATTTTCATGTAGCCCCTTTAATTCCCCGGAGGGGATGTTTTTGTTTTAAAATAATTATTTACACTTTTCACCATTTCCTCTTCCGAAGGAAAGGCGCATTCTATAATGTTTTCAGAATATTTTTTTATTGCTTTTGTGGTTGATGGACCTAAGGAAAATAAAACTGTTTCTTTGGAAATTTTATTTTCAGAAAAAAAACTTTCTACTCCGCTGGGGCTAAAAAACAAAATTCCGTTGTAATTATCATCTGACTTAACGGGAGTTAATTCAGTTTGATAAACTACTATTTCCTGCAAATGTTTTCCGGCTGCTGTTAATTTATCAGGAATCGTATGCATTCTTCTGTCTCCGGAAAAAAATAGAAAATGTTTTATATCCTGATGCGCTAAAATTTTTTCAGATAACTCCTCTCCATTTGGCGCATGGTCTATAATCTCTGCTTTAGTAAAAAGCTGTTCTATAGTTTTCTGTGTTTTTCCGCTTATACAAAAAACTTTCCACTTCGGCTGAAACAATAATTTTTCTGCAACTGCTTTTACCGCATTGGCACTTGTAAATATCACATACAATTTTTGTTGTGCCAATGTATTCAACAATTCACTATCTGTATTCTGCAAAATACTTTTGGTGGAAATAAAGTTATGCTCAAACAGCTGTATCTCTTTATTTCTCAGTATTTCAACAGAATCATCTGTCAGTTTTTTTGTTGATAATATTTTAAAATCTTTGTTCAAAATTTTATTTATTCATATTTCTTATTTGTGCAACAATATGTTCAGCTCCTTTATTCATCAGCTCTTTGCCACATACTTCTCCTATATTATTAGCCTCATTTATACTTACTGTTTTTTCTATTTCCAATTTTTCTTTTCCGTCCAGCGAAAAAATATTTCCCTTAAAAGTTATTTTATCTTCATCAACCACGGCAAGAGCAGAAATAGGCGTAGAGCAGCCACCCATAAGGGTTTTAAGAAAATCTCTTTCTGCTTTTACACAAAGTGCAGTGTCTTCATGATTTAATTGTGATACAATTTCCAACAACTCTTTATCGCTCTCTTTGCAGGCAATCATAATAGCTCCCTGAGCCGGCGCGGGCAACATCCAGTCAATCTCTCTGGCATTTGCAGGACGCTCTTCAATTCTTTCCAATCCTGCTGCTGCAAATATAGCTGCATCCCAGTTGCTGTCGTGCAATTTCTTCATGCGGGTTTGCACATTACCGCGCAAATTTTCAACAGTAATCTTAGGAAAGCGGTTCAGCAATGCTGCTTTACGTCTCACAGAACCTGTAGCAACCACGCCTTCCAAAAGACTGTGTTCATCAGCATCAGAGCTGAAATATTTTTCTGCAATCCTCTCATCTTTAAACACCAGTAAGTCTTTGTAGCTGGCTCTTTTTAAAACAGCCGCCTTTGCAATGCCCTGTGCCAGTTGCACGGGAACATCTTTCATAGAATGTACTACAATATCTACCCTGCTGCTCAGCAAATAAGCATCTAATGTTTTAGTAAAAACACCCTGCACGCCCATTGCATACAACGGGGTTACCAGATCAAGGTCTCCTTCGCTTTTTACTTTTATCAATTCGCAAGTATATCCTTTTTCTTTCAGCAATGTTTCTACCTTTTCGGCCTGCCAGACAGCGAGTTTGCTGTCGCGCGTTCCGATGCGAATTTTTTGTTTCATCTTTGTATTATGATTTATGCATTGACATGTAATCGTTCAATGCTTCGAGATAAATACATCCGGGACGATAATCACTGCGCATTTTTACCGCCATATGCTTCAGTAATTTATGTACCGCTTCTGTATTGTTTTGTTCTGATATATGAGGATTGCGTTTGCAGATACGATGATTGATATCAAACATTTTTTCTTTCGCTGTTCTTATAATTGGTGCATGTTTGCGCTGTTTGTACCACTCGTAAAACTCTGTGGCATACTCCATTATAATGTCTTTAGCTTTGGGTATTTCTGCGGCACGCATTTGCAATGTTTCGTCATTTATTCTTGACAAATCATCTACATTTACCAATGAAATATTAGGATAATCTTTAACGTCGCTGTCAATATTATTAGGAACGGAAAGATCTATAAGAATTTTTTTATCCTCTTCTTCAAAGTTGGCTTTTGACAGAATTGGCTTTTCGGAATTGGTAGCAACGATAACCACATCGGCCATTTGCAACTCCTGTGCATAATTTTCGAATGGCGCATAATTTATTTTTAATTCTGCTGCTACTTCCTGTGCTTTTTCCAGGGTACGGTTTACAATGGTAATATCATTTACCTTTAGATAATCCTGTAAATTCTTACAGGTATTTTTACCGATTTTACCGGCACCAATGAGAATAACTTTTTTGTTTTTATAGTTTGTGTTCAGCGATTTTAAATACTGAATAGCTGCAAACGCAACAGATATGGTTCCTCCGCTGAGCGAAGTATTGTTCTTAACTATTTTGGATGCCTGAAACGTAGTGTTGGTAAGCCTTTCAAAGAAAGAAGAAATGGTGCCTTGCTTTTTAGCTGTTTTTACAGCATTTTTCAACTGTCCCACGATTTCGTAATCTCCTAAAATCTGAGAATCCAAACCGGCAGAAACATTAAATAAATGCTCCGCAGCAAAGCATCCGTTTTTAATATAGCCCTTCTCCAGAAAAAGTTCCTGATTTCCTTCGGTATACTGACACAAAAGATTAATTAAATCCTTAGCCTCATTGGCTACGCCGTAAATTTCTGTTCTGTTGCAGGTAGATAATACAAATAGGTCTTTAAAATTCAGTTCTTTGGCCTCTGTAAGCAAAGACTGATATTGCTCCTGCGATAACGCAAAACTGCTGCGCACAGAAATGTCGCTTTTCTTATAGTTAATTCCGGCTACAAATAAATGTTGAATATCCATTAATCTCTAACTCTGTTTGCTCATTCAATAAGATAACAAAGGTAACCATTAACTTTTTCTTAAAGGCTTCTGTTTGTCATACCTCTGTCAAATTATTATTACAAGCTGTTGAGCTTATCAACAACGCCTTCGCGGCGCAGAATAAGATATCCAAGACGGTCATTGCTGATACCGTCTTTAAGTTTATAGCTGAATTTAAGAAAATCGTCTTCTCCTACTTCTGTTTCAAAATATTTAAACTGAATGTTAGAATGTTTTTTCAGATGTTCGCCTATTTCATATAAGTGAGTTGACAGAATGAACAACGCATTATCAATTTTTCTGAAACCTTCTATCACCACAGTACTACAACGCATGGCATCCTGAATATTTGTGCCTTTGAATAATTCATCAATCAGTATCAACCAGTTTCTGCCATCAGTAATTTTATCTACTGTTTTATTAATCCGTTTTACTTCGTTATAAAAATAACTTTCGCCTTTGAGCGTATTATCCGAAATATCAATATTGCTCAGTAAACCATCAAATCGGCTCATTTTAATTTTATTTGCAGGTACCCCAATTCCAAGATTTGCCAGATAAACAGCAATACCTACAGCACGAATAAAAGTGCTTTTACCTGCCATATTAGCCCCGGTAAGAAACATAAAATTGCTGTCTTTAGATATAGAAAAATCGTAGCCTACCGGATCCTGCAACAAAGGATGCCAGAGATTTTCAGCTATTATGTAGGGTTGCTCAGCTTCTTCAATTTCAGGGAAAGTAAAGTTATGAGCTACACAGGCTTTCCCAAGACTTTGCCAGGCATCTATTTTGTAATAAATATTCTCCAGTTCTCTGATTTCATTCTTCACTTTATACAAATAATGTCCTGCGGCTATAATGGTACTTGCCGAAAGTTTTTTCTGTGGATTATGTTCTTTTATTTTTTTAAAAATAGGTTTATCCAGTATTTTATTTACTCGGTCAACCATTTGCTGCAACATAGGAACATTATCTTCGTCATCGAGCAGTTCCGCCAACTCAAACATTCCTTTAATAAATGTAGCAATATGTGTTATGGAATAGCGCGCCACCAAATAATCTCCGCGATTCAACGCAGTATAAAACCACGCCTCTATTGCTCCTGCATTGCGAGGAATGGAAGGTACAGGACTTTCGTAGTATTTGTCTAAAACCATCATAACACCATTGGTAATGGTTTCAGGAAAAACATCTGCTTTTTCTATAAACTTTTTTATTACTGCCTGCGTTTCATGTATTTTATTGATATGGTCATGAGGATTCTTTATGTAAAACTTCAACCAGTCTTTACCGCCTGAGCTATTTGTATAGTCAAGTAAATGCAGTATGCTCTCTTCTTCATTCTTAGCAAAAATACCCAAATCGGCAAGTGTAGTGTTGTCTATCTGCATTCTGTTTCTCCTTTTTATCTAACGGTCAAATAATAATCTTTCTCCTTTATAAGATTCATCAAAGCGGTCGTTTCCATAAACCATATGTCCGTTTACAAAAGTTTTTTCTATTGTTGATGAAAACTCAACATTTTCCAGGGGACTCCATTCGCATTTATATAAAATATTTTCCGGAACAACCTCTTCTTTTTTATTCAGATTTACCAAAACCAAATCAGCAAAATACCCTTCTTTAATAAAGCCTCTGTCTTTGATTTGAAAACATGTTGCCACATTGTGACTCATTTTCTCCACCACTTTTTCAATGGATATTTTTCCCTTATTTACATACTGCAGCATAAGCTGTAACGAGTGCTGCACAAGCGGTAAGCCCGAATGGGCATGCTCATAAGAAGCATCAGATTCTTCAACGATTATACCTCTTGAATTTCTTTTCAAACATTTTTCGCTAAGCAAATGAGGCGCATGATCGGTAGCAATGATATCAATTCTGTCATCGAGCAATGCTTCCCAGATGGCGCTACGGTTATAAGCTTCTTTAATGGCAGGATTGCACTTAATCTGATATCCCAAATCTTCGTAATTATCGGCAGTAAAATGTAAGTGATGCACACAGGCTTCAGCCGTTACGCGCTTATCTTTCAGCGGAATCATGTTGGTAAACAATTGCAACTCTTTTGCTGTTGATATATGCAGAATATGCAATCTGCTGTTGAATTTTTTAGCATACTGAATAGCTTTGAAAGAAGATTCAAAGCAGGCATCTTCATTTCTGATTACCGCATGGTCGGCGGGTTCCAGCTTTTTCTTCTGCTGTTTAAGCGCATCATAATTTTTATTGATAATACTTTCTTCTTCGCAATGCGTAGCAATTAATAATTCACTTTTAGAAAATATTTCTTCCAATGCGAGAGGACTGTTTACCAAAAGATTTCCGGTGGATGAACCCATGAAAATTTTTACACCGCAAATTTCATTTTTACGTTTATTGGCTTTTTCTATTTCATCAATATTATCATTTGAAGCACCTAAAAAGAAAGAATAATTAGCCAGGGAATTTTGTGCGGCAGATCCATATTTATCCTCAAGCAAGGAGTGTGTAAATACCGGAGGCATGGTATTGGGCATTTCCATAAATGAAGTAACGCCACCCCTTACAGCAGCTTTAGACTCCGTATAAATAGTTGCTTTGTGCGTAAGTCCGGGCTCTCTGAAATGCACCTGATCGTCAATTACTCCCGGTAATAAATGTAGCCCTTCACCATTTATCTCTTTTATATTATAATCTACTTGTATATTAGTGTCAATTTTCTCAATTCTTTGATTTCTGATTAATAAATCCGAGCTAA